>DATJYI010000082.1:0-9325 GCA_035499635.1 Nitrospiria bacterium
CCCGCGCTGACATTTGACAAGCCCGGCTTGCTGGCGATGGCCAATGCCGGCCCCAACACGAACGGCAGCCAGTTTTTCATCACCGATGCGCCGACGCCGTGGCTCAATAACCACCATACGATCTTCGGCGAGGTGGTCGAAGGGCTGGATGTGGTCAAGAAGATCGCCCGCGTCGCCAAGGGGCCCGGCGATCGTCCCAACACGCCGGTGGTGATCACCAAGATCACGATCATCCATAACAAATCATAAACAGGGCGCGACAAGTAATCACGCAGGAGGGGCGGCCGCGGGAATCTGTCGTGGCGCGCCCCTCCTGTCTTCTTGGATTATCGATGGCGTTGGAAGATCATTACGGCGATATTCTTCAGAAGTCCAGAACCGGCGCCGGGTTGACGACGGCCGATGTCGCGCGCCGGGCCGGGGTGACGATCCAGCGGCTCCAGGAGCTGGAGGGAGGCACTCCCCGTCCGCCCGCCGACCTGCTTGCGCGACTGGCGGCGCTCTACCGGTTGGAGCCGCGCCGGCTGCAGGCAATTGCCGATGAGCGGTGGTCGCCCCATCAGGTTCGCGCGGTGACCGAGGGACCGGGCGGCATCGTCAGGCAGGTGATCGGATCATTGGGTGGGTATGCGGTCAACAGTTACCTGTTCTGCGATCCTTCCACGCGCGAGGCCGCCGCTGTCGACACTGCCAATGCGCCGGAGAAAGTGGCTGCCGAGGCGCAGGCGGCCGGCTATCGATTGACGACCATCCTGCTGACCCATGCCCATCCCGATCATATTGGAGGTGTGGATCGGCTGCAGGCAGCGACCGGAGCGCGTCTGGTCGCTCATCCGCTTGATCAGCCGGCTCTGGAACCGCTCTGGACGACGGGCCGCGATCTGCCGGCCGAAGAGTCGTCCGCCATTTCCGTCGGCCGGTTGACGCTCCAAGTCCGCTGGGTGGCCGGCCATACTCACAGCGGCGCCTGCTACGTGGGGGATGGGATCGTTTTCGTCGGTGACTGTCTCTTCGCTGGATCGGTGGGACGCGCCCGGTCGCCGGCCTCCTACCGGGAGCTGTTGCAGTCGATCGAGAGGAAGCTCTTCACCCTGCCTGCTTCCACGGCGATCTTTCCGGGCCACGGCCCCGCCACAACCGTTGGCGAAGAGCGGGACCACAACCCCTTTTTTGCCCCTATGGGGTCAGGTCTATAATGTTTGAGTGCGCTGTTGTTGTTTGATGATTTGACTGATATAGGTAAAGTGCATATTGAGATGATCGGCAACGGCTCGCTGCGTATATCCGTACTGCTCTACGGCTTCAGTAATTTTTCGGTTCCGTAGTAGTTTGCTTTGAAGCACACGCTCCGTGAAGATCTTTTCGAGATCGGGCCTGTTTGCGTACCGCTGGTTTTTGGAAATGTCCGGTATTCCCTGATGCTTTGAAAACTGTCCCAGGAGGTTGGCCGCAAATTTGTCATCTCCAAGCAGTGCTTGTCCCTTCACGGCTGTCCAGATGCTTCTTTGGTTGAGTCCCCGTTGAACAAATTGATCATAGCTCCGTTCGGCCTCGTCACGGTTTGAACTGAATTGTCCGAGCACCCAATCAATAGTCAGGCAGGGGTGCGGCTGTTCTTTGCCCAACGTTGCTTGATAGCTGCTCCATGGCCAGTCATCCGGTTTCTCCGTGAAGTGTGCTCGAACTGGATTCAATACGACGTAGCGACAGACTTCGAGGAGATGGGTTTCTTTCTGGATAATGATGGCCTTGTACCTACCCTGAAAAAGATGGCCGACTCTGTCATGGCGCGTATTGAACCATTGAGTGTAGACGCCGTTGAGCTGTCGCATGCCGCGGGAGAGATTGCCATCTGGAGTTTCGATCACGAGGTGGTAGTGGTTGTCCATGAGGCAGTAGGCGTGACAGAGCCAGTGATAACGTAGATTGGTACGATGAAGAAGGGAGAGCAACGCCCCGCGATCCTGGTCATCACGAAAAATAGCCTTCTTTTCGTTGCCGCGTGAGGTGATGTGATAGATGGCTCCGGGATATTCGATGCGGAGGGGACGGGCCATGCGGCGGTAGTTATCAAAATCGAGACGGGAAGTCAAACATTATAGACCTGACCCCAAAACTGCCAAAACTGCGAGTCAGGTGGTCGTGACTGAATCAGCCAGGATGATGACGCGATCGTTGGCGACATGGGCGAAGCCGCCGCTGATCTGCAGCTCGGTCATCTTGCCTCCGGCCTGATAGCGGACGCTGCCCTGCCGGAGGCTGGTCAGGAAGAGGCAATGGCCCGGCAGGACACCGAATTCGCCCTCGCTACCCGGCGCCGTCACCAGCTCCACCGATTCGCTCACCAGCAGGCGGTCCGGCGTGGCAATGTCGAGCTGGAGCGCGCCGGCGCCTGACGCGGAATGCACTTCCGCCGCCATCAGATCCCCTCCTCGTAGAGCCGTGAGCGCGACCCGGTCATGTTAGGCGGCCAGCTTCTTGGCCTTTTCGATCGCTTCTTCGATCGTGCCGACCATGTAAAAGGCCTGCTCCGGCAGATCGTCGTGTTTGCCTTCGATGATCTCCTTGAAGCCCTGGATCGTGTCCTTCAGTTTGACGTAGCGGCCCGGCGAGCCGGTGAAGGCTTCGGCGACGAAGAAGGGCTGGGACAGGTAGCGCTGGATTTTTCGCGCCCTGGCGACGGTGAGCTTGTCGTCCTCGGACAGCTCGTCCATGCCCAGAATCGCGATGATGTCCTGGAGCTCTTTATACCGTTGCAGGATCGATTGCACGCGTCGCGCCGTCTGGTAGTGGTCATCGCCGACGACCAGGGGATCGAGAATCCGTGAGGTCGAATCGAGCGGGTCGACGGCGGGGTAAATCCCCAGCTCGGCTAGTTGGCGGGAGAGCACGGTCGTCGCATCCAAGTGCGCGAAGGCCGTCGCCGGCGCGGGGTCGGTCAGGTCGTCGGCCGGAACGTAAATCGCCTGCACGGAGGTGATCGAGCCTTTCTTGGTCGACGTGATCCGCTCCTGCAGCGTGCCCATCTCCGTGCCCAGCGTCGGTTGATAACCCACCGCCGAGGGCATCCGGCCCAGCAGGGCCGACACTTCGGAGCCGGCCTGGGTGAACCGGAAGATGTTGTCGATGAAGAGCAGCACGTCGCGCCCTTCCGCCTCCCGGAAATATTCCGCCATCGTCAGGCCCGACAATCCGATCCGCAGGCGGGCCCCCGGCGGCTCGTTCATCTGGCCGTAGACCAGCGCGGCGCGGCTCAGCACGCCCGATTCCTTCATTTCCAGCCAGAGGTCGTTCCCCTCGCGCGTCCGCTCGCCGACGCCGGCGAAGACTGAATAGCCGCCGTGGTGTTTGGCGATGTTGTGGATCAACTCCATGATGACGACGGTTTTGCCGACGCCGGCTCCGCCGAACAAGCCAACCTTCCCGCCCCGGGCGTAGGGCTCCAGCAGATCGATGACCTTGATCCCCGTTTCGAAAATTTCGGTGGTGGTCTCCTGTTGGGCCAGGGGGGGCGCGTCGCGGTGAATAGGCCAGCGTTCCTTGGCCTCGACGGGACCGAGCTCATCAACGGGATCGCCCGTCACGTTGCAGATCCGGCCCAGAGTCTTCTCCCCCACCGGCACCGAAATGGGTTGGCCGGTGTTCTCGACCGCCATGCCACGCACCAGTCCGTCGGTTGACGACATCGCGATCGCCCGCACCCGGTTCTCCCCCAGATGCTGGGCCACTTCCAGCACCAGCTTGCTGGCGGGCCGGCCCGTGTTCCGGTCTTCCGCCTGGTTGATCCGTAGCGCGTGGTAGATCGCCGGCAGCGCCCCCTCGGGAAATTGGACGTCTACGACCGGCCCGATGACTTGAACAATGTGCCCTTGTTTCACAATTAAGCTCCTTCGTCGATTATAAGGGGCTCGCGCCTGCCCGCCGGTAGGCGGGTCGCCCCCTCCCAACTGGGGACAGATTTAAATCTGTCCCTGTCTTGGGAGCCTCCCCACCTACGTGCTCCGCCTCTGGCGTAATACCCGCTGGTAAATCTTTACTGATCCACATAGGACTCTTACCGCAACGCCTCGGCCCCGCCCACGATGTCCATGAGCTCCTTCGTGATGGCGGCCTGGCGCGTCTTATTATAAATCAATGTCAGGCGGTTGATCATCTGGCCCGCGTTGCGGGAGGCGGAATCCATGGCCATCATGCGGGCGCCCTGCTCGCTGGCGGCCGATTCGAGCAGCGCGCGGAAGATCTGCACCGCCACGGCGCGGGGCAGCAGCTCGGCGAGCAGTTGGTCCTCTTCGGGTTCATACAGGTACGACCCTGTGGCGCTGGCCGGCGCGGCGTCATCGGTCTCGCCCGGGGCCTCTCCTCCGACCGGCAGCAGCAGCTGGCCGGTGACGCGCTGGGAGACGACGGATCGAAATTCGGTAAAGAGCAGCCGGACTTCGACCCGCTCCGTGGTGAACAACCCGATCAATTCCCGCGCGATCGCGTCGGCCTGCTCGAACTGCAACCGGTCGAACAGCTGCACCCAGCTTTTGGTGATCGGCCACCGCCGGCGGCGGAAAAAGTCTCTCGCTTTCCGGCCGATCGTCGTCAGCGACACCGTCCGTCCTTCCGCTTCCAGCCGCCCGGCCAGATCGACGGCGTGCCGGAACATTTGCGCGTTGAACGATCCGCAGAGACCCCGGTCGGCCGAAATGACCACGAGCTCGACGTTGGCGCCCGTTTTCCGTTGCATCAACGGCTGATCCGTCGAGGCCAAGTTGCGGCACAACTGCCTCTGCAGGGCCGCCATCTGATCGGCGTAGGGCCGGGCCGCCAGCACCCGCTCCTGCGCCCGGCGCAGCTTGGCGGCGGAGACGAGTTTCATCGCCTTCGTGATCTTCTGCGTGTTTTTGACGCTGACGATGCGGCGGCGGGTGTGTTGGAGGCTTGGCATGGAAGCTCGTCGGGTTCAGAGGCTGGGCGCGAACCGGCCGGTCATGGTCATCAGGCGACGGCGGCGATTTTGGAAAAGTGCGACTTGAAGCTGTTCAGGAGCGCCTTGATTTTGCCGACGAGCTCATCGTCCAGCGCCTGTTTTTTGGCCAGCTCCTCTTCCACGGCCTGCCCCTTTTCATCAAGATGCTGCAGCAGGGCGCGCTCGAACGCCTGGACCTTGTCGACCGGCAGATCGTCGACGTAGCCGTTGATGCCGGCGAAGATCACGATGACCTGCCGGGCCATCGACAGCGGCTTGTACTGCGGCTGCTTAAGCAGCTCGACCATCCGGGCGCCGCGCGCCAGCATCGCCTGGGTCGCTTTGTCCAGATCGCCGCCGAACTGGGCGAAGGCGGCCATTTCACGGTATTGCGCCAGTTCGAGCCGGAGCGTGCCCGCCACCTTCTTCATCGCTTTCGTCTGGGCGGAGCCGCCGACGCGGGAGACCGACAAGCCGACGTTGACCGCCGGCCGGACGCCGCTGTAAAAGAGATCGCCGGCCAGGTAGATTTGCCCGTCGGTGATCGAGATCACGTTCGTGGGAATGTAGGCCGAGACGTCGCCCGCCTGCGTTTCGATGATCGGCAGCGCCGTCAGTGACCCGCCCCCCAGCTCCTTGCTGAGCTTGGCCGCCCGTTCGAGCAGCCGCGAATGGACGTAAAAAACGTCGCCCGGATAGGCCTCGCGGCCCGGCGGCCGGCGCAACAACAGCGACAATTGGCGGTAGGCCACGGCGTGCTTGGACAGGTCGTCGTAGACGACCAGCGCGTGCTTGCCGTTGTCCCGGAAAAATTCGCCCATCGCGCAGCCGGCGTAGGGCGCCAGGTACTGGAGCGGCGCCGGATCGCTGGCGCTGGCGGAGACGACGATGGTGTAGTCCATCGCGCCGGCGTCCTGGAGCGTTTTGACGACGCGCGCCACAGACGACCGCTTCTGGCCGATCGCCACGTAGATGCAGACGACGTTCTGGCCCTTTTGATTGATGATGGTGTCGATGACGATGGCGGTTTTGCCCGTCTGCCGGTCGCCGATGATCAGCTCCCGCTGTCCCCGGCCGATCGGGATCATCGAGTCGATCGCCTTGATCCCCGTCTGCAGCGGCTCGCGCACCGGCTGCCGGGCCACGATCCCCGGCGCGATG
This sequence comes from Nitrospiria bacterium, assembly GCA_035499635.1. GTDB lineage: Bacteria > Nitrospirota > Nitrospiria > JACQCE01 > JACQCE01 > JACQCE01. The sequence continues at coordinate 6,116 of DATJYI010000082.1, forward strand.
ATCTCGATGAGACGATTCTCGCTCGACGCGATGGCTCCTTTTTCGTCGATCGGCTGTCCGAGGGGATTGACCACCCGTCCCAGCAGCGCCTGTCCGACCGGCAACTGCGCGATCCGGCCGGTCCGTTTGACCAGATCGCCCTCCTTGATGCCCGCGTCATCGCCCATCAGCACCGCGCCGACGCTCTCCTCTTCAAGATTCAGGACGATCCCCATCACGCCGCCGGGAAATTCGAGCAGCTCGCCCGACATCGCGGCATCCAGGCCGTAGAGCTTGGCGATGCCGTCGCCGACCTGGAGGACGGTGCCCACTTCCTCGGTTTTGACCGCGCGGTCGAATCCTTCCAGCTGCTGCTTGATGACGGATGTAATCTCTTCGGTCTTGATTTTGGTCATACCCTTGCCTCCATTTAAAGGGGCTCGCGTCGCCCCCTCCCCGGTAGGGACAGATTAAACAGCTGTCCCCGCCCGTGGAGCCTCCCCCTCATGCTCGCGCTGCTCGCTGGTCGAGGAATACGCATGAAAACCCGCCACGGGGCTTACGCCCCGATCCCAATCGTCTTCCGGCGGATCCGGTCAAGCGTTCCGCGGATCGTCCCATCGATCAGCCGGCTGCCCAACTGCAGCCGCGCTCCGCCGAGCAACGAGGGATCGACCTGATGGGTGATCCCCACCGGCCGTTGCATCAGCTGCTCCAGCCGCGCGTGCAACGCCTGCTGTGCGGCCTGATCGAGCGGCTTGGCCGTGCTGACGGTCAGGCTCAGCCGTCCCCGGGACTCGTCGAGCAACCGGCCGAAGGCTGCGGTCACCGCCTGAAGGGCTTGCAGTCTGTTTTTCCTGAGCAATAACTGCAGAAAGCGCCTGGTCATCTGGGGGCACGGCGTCTCCGCTCCATTGAGTTCGATCAACTTCAACAAGGCCGCTTCGCGCTGCGTCGCCGAGTAGAAGGGGTTGAGAATCAGACTCTTCGGTCCCGACGGCGACTGGAGCTCAGCCGACAGGACGGCCAGCAGGCGCACGGTCCGCTCCCGCTCCGCCGGATCGGTGATGGATTGGAACAGCGCGTTGGCATAGCGCGTGGCAACCGCTTCAGCTTGCATTCACCCCTCGGTGACGTGATTGGAAGTGGATCGGTCTTCTGCCGAAAAACGGTGCACGTTACCATGTGCTTTCGGTGCCTGTCAAGGCACCGGGCGGGTTACGATGAGACGGTGTGGATCACCCCGCCGCCGAGCACCAGATCCCCCTCGTAGACAACCAGGGACTGGCCGGGCGCCATTGCCCGCTGCGGAGTGTCAAAACGGACCAGAGTTGTGCCGTCAGGCTGACCAGTGACCGTTGCGGCGGCCTCGCCGGCACGATAGCGGACCTTGGCCATCCCGCGCACTGATTCCGACTGCGGCGGCCGGCTGACCCAGTGAAATTCACGCAACACGACGGCGGAGTGATAGAGGGCTGTTTCGGGGCCGATGACGACCCGCCGGCCGGCCGGCTCCAACGCGATGACGTAGCGCCGCTCTCCTCCATGGACGCCGATGCCCTTGCGCTGACCGCCCAAGGCGCCGATTCCGCGCCGTTGTCCAATAGTATAAAACGCCGCCCCGCGGTGCGCGCCGACCACCGCCCCCTCATCATCCACGATCTCGCCGGGCTGTTCGCTTTCCGGCGCCATCGTCGACAAAAACGTCCGGTAGTCGCCCTGGGTCACGAAACAGACTTCCTGGCTCTCGGCCATTTCGTCGGGCGGCAGATCAAACCGGGCCACCTTGTCCCAGACCGCCGACTTGGTCCACGATCCCAGAGGAAACAGAAGCCGGCTCAGCTGGGCTTGTGTCAATCGATACAGGAAATAGCTCTGGTCTTTGTCGGGATCGACCCCTTTCAACAGCTGGTGGCGGCCGCTGGCCGCCTCGTACTCTCTGCGGGCGTAGTGGCCCGTGGCCACGAACTGCGCGCCGACTTCATCCGCCACGGCCAGCAGCTCTTCAAATTTGACCAGCGCGTTGCAGCGGACGCAGGGATTGGGCGTGCGCCCGTGCTGATAGTCGTCGATGAAGGGTTCCACGACCGTTGTATAAAACTGTTCGGAGGCGCGGCGGACCAGGTGCCGGATGCCCAGTTGTTCCGCGACGTACCTGGCGACGCCGACCTTGCAGCAGCTGCGCTGGAGCCATTTTTTTGACGGCGGCTCGGCCGCGGCCCCCGGTTGCCACAGCTCCAGCGTGACGCCGACGACGTCGTACCCGGCTTCCACCAGGAGCGCGGCGGCGGCGATGCTGTCGACGCCCCCGCTCATGCCGACGACGATCTTTCGATTATAGGGGCTCGCGTCGCCCCCTCCATCCGCCTGGCGGCATGGAGTCCCTCGGGGTAAACCCTCGGGACAAGCCTCCCCCTCACGCTCGCGTTGCTCGCTGATCGATGCCCCCGGGAGGCGCGAGACAGAGTCCCCTGCCTTTACTTCGCATCGAGGATGAGAGGTCATGCTCGATTCTCAATACAAGGGGGAGGGGATGAATGCGGTCTGACGCACAGAGTGCAGTCCAAACCAGTACCCCTGACTTGCCCGGGGGCATCTATTCGGGCCGCGGTCCGGCCCTTGCTCAGGATCAACGCGATCGGTCATGCGATCACGTGGGAGAGGGGGAAACCGCGGCGACCGCTTCTTCCTCGTCCATCGCGTCGGCGCTCGGCGCCGGTTTTACCCGTTCCATTTCACAGGTGCCGTTGAACTGGGCGCCTTCTTCGATGATCAGCAGCGGCGTTCGGACCGTGCCGGTGAGCACGGAGGGCGTCAGCAACTGGACCCGCTCCCGCGCCACGATGTTGCCCTCGATCGTGCCGCCGCAGACGACCACGCCTGCCTGAATGTCCGCGTGGATCTGCCCGCCTTCCCCGACCACCAGCGTGCCGGTCGTGACGATCTGTCCTTCGATTCGCCCGTCGATGCGCATCGTTCCCTTAAAGTTCAGCGTGCCGGTGATGGTGCAATTCTGCCCGACGAAGCCGACGAGATTGCCCTGGGCGCCCGTCTGCTCACTGTCCCCGTTGCGTTGCCACATGATCGCTCCTTCCTCTCTATTGTAGGGGCTCGCGTCGCCCCCTCCACGGTAGGGACAGATTTGTCATCTGTCCCCGTCCGCGGAGCCTCCCCCTCACGCTCGCGTTGCTCGCTGTTTGCAGCATACACATAATATCTCGTTGCTGGGCT
>DATJYI010000083.1:0-9852 GCA_035499635.1 Nitrospiria bacterium
TGTCAACGTTGACTGCGCAGATGCAGACGCTGCAAACGGCCGTCGCCGGCGCCATGCCGCCGGCCGCCGGCGCGCCGCCCCCGTCGGCCGTCACCTCGCCCGATCAGAAACTCGTTCTGCCGGGCCGGACTCCGGCGCTGAAAGGGGGCGCCGTCACGCCGGTGGAAGCCTACAACCTGGCGTACAACGATTATCTGCGCGGCAACTACACCCTTGCCGTGAACGGGTTCGAACAATTCCTGCAGCAATACCCGTCGTCCATTCTGGTGCCGCATGCCATGTACTGGCTCGGCGAATCCTATTTCGGCGCCAAGCAGTACCAGAAGGCGGCCGAGACGTTCGAGCAGTTCATGCAACGCTACCCCAAGCACGAAAAGGTGCCCGCGGCCTTGCTTAAGAACGGCCTGGCCTACCTGGAGATCGGCGACAAACAGCAGGCCAGCCAGCTGTTCAAACGGCTGGTCGCCAATTATCCGACTTCGGACGAAGCCAATGTCGCCAAGGGACGGCTGGCGGAAATCCGATAGCGTACAGGGGCCAGGGTCAAGGGTCGGGGGTCAAGAACAATCGTCATGTTTCCCTTAACCCGTGACCCGTGACCCCTGGTTCCCATGCCCGCGATTCGTCGCCTGTCCGCTGACCTGATCAACCACATTGCGGCCGGCGAGGTCGTCGAGCGTCCCGCGTCCGTCGTCAAGGAACTGGTGGAGAATGCCCTCGATGCCGGCGCGCGATCGATCGACGTTGCGCTGGCCTCCGCCGGCCGGGAGCTGATCGCGGTCAGCGACGACGGCACCGGCATGTCGCCGGAGGACGCGCGGCTCGCCTTCGAACACCACGCAACCAGCAAACTCGGCTCGCTGGATGATCTGAACCGGATCGTCACGCTGGGGTTCCGCGGCGAGGCGCTGCCCAGCATCGCGGCCGTCGCCCGCATTCGCGTGATGACCACCGCCGCCGGCGCCGCCTCTGGCGTCGAGCTCCTGCTCGAGGGCGGCGCGATCGAACGGGTCAGGGAGATCGGCGGACCGAAGGGCACGACGGTCGAAGTCCGAGACCTCTTCTTCAACACACCGGCCAGGAAAAAATTTCTCCGCTCCCCCGCGACCGAGCTGGGCAAGATCCAGGATATTGTCACGGAGCACGCCCTCATCCATCCGTCCATCGCCTTTCGTTTGACGCACCATGGACGGGAGCTGCTGCGGGCGCCGAAGGCCGCCACGGTGCGGGAACGGGCCGCGCAACTGTTCGGCGTGGAATGGGTCGATCATCTGCTCGACATCGACGGCACGGCGGACGGGCTCACGCTCCGGGGGCTGATTTCGGCGCCGCCGGTCAGCTGGCCGCACCGGCGCTTTCAGCATTGGAGCGTGAACCGGCGTCCGGTCCGCAGCCAGCTGCTCACCCACGCGCTCTATGACGGCTATCTGTCGCTGCTGCGTCGGGGACAGCACCCCGCCGCGCTCCTGCAGCTGACGCTCGATCCCGCTCACGTCGACGTCAACGTCCATCCGTCGAAACTTGAGATCCGCTTTGCCCGGTCCCAACAGGTGCATACGCTGGTGCGCGACGCAGTCGCCGACCGCATCGGCCAGCCTGTCCGGCCGACCGGCTCGACCATGGCATCGGCCGCGAGCGCGCACGCCCCCGTGCTCGAAACCGGGCGGTCCTCCATGCCCTTCAATCCCGGGCTCGAGGCCGCGGCGGAGACGGGCGCATGGCCGTTGCGCGAACCCGCGGCCGGCTACGCGCGCGGCGAGGCCGACGGGCGGGTCGGTCGGGCAGAGCCGGCCGACACGTCCCTGTTCACCGAGTCGATCATCGAGCCGCTGGGACAGCTCTATCGAACGTACATTGTAGCGGTCGTCGAGGGGGCGCTTGAGATCATCGACCAGCACGCGGCGCACGAACGGTGGCTGTTCGAGACGTTGATGGCTGAGTGGAGCGCGGCATTGGAAAGCGAAGCCCCCTCGACACCGCGAACGGGAGCCGCGGAGACCGCCGGGATGCTGGCCTCGCAACCCCGTCTCGTGCCGCAGACGATCCCTTTACCGGCCGGCGTGGTGACGCAGTTGGCCGACCGGCTTCCGCTCCTTGCCAGGCTCGGTTTGGACTGCGAGCCCTTCGGCCGGGACGCCGTGATCGTCCGGTCCAGTCCCGCCATCCTGTCAGGCATTGAGCTGGCGCCGTTTCTGACCGATCTGGCCGAGGAGTGGCTGGATCAGGAGCGTGATCTGGCATCCGGACCGGACACCCGGAGGCTCATCCACGCCACGGCGGCCACGATGGCCTGCCACGGTGCGATCAAGGCGAACCAGCCGCTCGGCAGGGATGAAATGGCCGACTTGTTGGCCCGTCTGCAGAAACGACCGCTGCCCCCCACCTGTCCGCACGGCCGTCCGATCCGCGTGAGCTTCGACCGCGCCCATCTGGAAAAATTGTTCCATCGGCGATGAGAAAGATTCAGCCAGAAGTGTATGGCGATGGGGGCTCGGGGGAGTGTGAATTGAGCTTCACGGGCCATGTCCGTGGAAGCGATCATCTGAGCCCGAACCATGGCCAGAGCCATGGCCGGGACGAAGCGCATCACTCCCCCGAACTGAGCGGGTGCGTCAGCACGAGCGGAACAACACCACTGCGACCGTTGCTGTGTCTCGTCGGCCCGACGGCGTCGGGTAAAAGCGCGGCCGCCTTTGCCTTGGCACGCCGCTGGGGCACCGAGATTGTCGCGGCCGATTCCCGGCAGCTCTATCGGGGCATGGCGATCGGCACCGACCAGCCGCCGTCCGAATGGCAGCGTCAGGTGGGCCACCATCTGGTGGCCATGATTCCGCCGGACGAGTCGTGGAACGCAGGTCGCTTTTGCCGCGCCGCGGAGCCCATCATCGAGTCACTCCATCGGGACGGCAGGATCCCCGTCGTCGTCGGGGGAACCGGGCTGTACCTCCGGGCCCTCCTGTACGGATTGATGGCCGCGCCGCCGTCTGATCCGCCGCTGCGGCGAATGCTGGCCGATCGTGCGGTCCGGGAGGGGAGCGCCTCGCTGCACGCGCAGTTGCGGGCGGTCGATCCGGCATCAGCGGACGCGATTGCGCCGGGCGACGGACAAAAGCTGATTCGCGCGCTGGAGATCTACCTGTTGACCGGCCGTTCAAAATCAGCGTGGCAGGCCGACCACGGCTTTCAATCGCCCCGGTACGATCATCTGCTGATCGGTCTGCGCCTGCCCCGTCCCGTCCTCCATCGCAGGATCGAAGACCGGGTGCGGGAGATGGTGCGCAGGGGTTTGGTGGAAGAAGCGAGGCGGTTGTGGGAGACCGGCTACGATGAGCGGCACAATGCCATGCGGGGGCTCGGCTACCGGCAGCTGCTCCGGACGTTCCGGGGCGAGTGGTCGACCGACGACGCCGTCAACGCCACGATCCGGGAGACGAAGCGGTATGCCAAACGGCAGATGACCTGGTTTCGCAGTCAGGCCGGGCTGCACTGGCTTGACCTTGACGGCGGCGAATCCGCCGACGCGGTGGCCGAGCGGCTCCATCAGTTGGCCGCGCACCGCTGGGGGGCGGAGCCTCCCTATGCTATAATAGCCCGGTTTCATTCGCAGGAACGGTCATAGGATTCATACGATGCCCCCGTCACGCCGTCACGCTAACCGCCGCAGGACGCCGCCCGTGCACCCGTCGAGACCGTCTGGACGGGACAACGCGGCCGCCGCGATCGGCGTCATCGGCGGCAGCGGACTCTATCAGATCGAGAGCCTCCGGCAACTGCGGGAAGTCCGGGTGCGCACGCCGTTCGGGCCGCCGTCGGACGCCTATTTGGTCGGCGAGCTGAGCGGCGTGAAGATCGCCTTTCTCTCCCGGCACGGCCGGGGCCACCGGCTGATGCCGTCGGAAATCAACTATCGCGCCAACCTGTTCGGTCTGAAGCTGCTGGGCGTGCGTCAGGTGATTTCGGTGAGCGCGGTCGGCAGCATGAAGGAGTCGCGCCATCCCGGCGAGATCGTCATCCCCGACCAGTTTATCGATCTGACCAAACAGCGCGTCAGCACCTTTCTCGGACGGGGCGTCGTCGGCCATGTCGGGTTCGGCGATCCGGTGTGCGCCGAGCTCGCGGCGCGGCTGGAGGAGGCCGGCGGGCGGATCGGCGCGACGGTTCATCGCGGCGGCACCTACGTCTGCATCGAAGGGCCGCAATTTTCGACCCGGGCGGAGTCGAATCTCTACCGTTCCTGGGGCGTCGACGTGATCGGCATGACTAACGCCACGGAGGCCAAACTGGCCCGCGAGGCGCAGCTCTGCTACGCCACCGTCGCGCTGATCACCGACTACGACTGCTGGCATCAAACGGCGGAGCCCGTTACGGTCGAGGCGATTCTTCAGTTGCTGCACCTGAACGCCGAGCTGGCCAAGCGGCTGATTGCGGAGGCGGTGCCCAAAATTCCCGAAGTGCGCGCCTGTGCGTGCGGATCGGCCCTGCGCGACGCCATTGTCACCCGGCCGGACGCGATGACGGCGGAGGCCGGGCGGCGCGTGGCCGTGCTCATGCGGTGATCGATTGTGACGGGCGCGCAGTGGCGGGCGTGTGGAGCGGTGCTGACGGCGGCGCTCTTGTGGGGATGTCCGACGGTGGTGCCGCCGCAGGAGATCATCGACCATGAGCAGCGGTTCGTCGTGCCGTCGTTTTTTCGGGAGGCGGTGGGGCTGGGCGGCGTGGCGGTGCTGCCCTTTCTGAACGGCGTGGGTCCCGAAGGCATTCGCACGGACGCCGCGTATGAACTGGCCCAGGCCTACCACCGGGCTTTTCCGCATGCGACGGTGATCACGAAGGATGATCTGCTCCGGACGCTCCGTCCGGAGGGATTGGACAAGGCCGTCGTGCAGTTGGTGCAAACCTATGACTCGACGCAGCGGCTCGATCCGGTGCTGCTGCTGCGGCTGCGGCAGGTGATCACGGTCCGCTACCTGGCCTACGGACGGCTGGACCGATTTTCGGAACGGGACGTCGCCGGCATGCGGCGAAAAGATGTGGGATTGTACACCGAGTTGTGGGACATCAAGTGCAATCAGATCGTCTGGGCCGGAAGCAGCTATCGCCGGGTGTCGGACCCGCTGCAACAGGCGGCGACGCCGATGGGGCTGGTTTTCACGGAAGTGGCGTCGGATGCGGTGGCCGAGGTCGGACCCTCGATCGGGAAAAAGGCGGCGGATCTGCCGTCCTGTTGAACAGGGAGGTACGTGCATGGGGGTGTTGATCGTCGGATCGGTGGCGCTGGATTCCGTCCGCACGCCGTTCGGCGAGGCGGAGGAGGTGCTGGGAGGGTCGGCCACATACGGCTCGATCGCGGCGAGCTATTTTACCGACGTCGATCTGGTCGCGGTCGTGGGGGAGGACTTTCCCGAACCGCACCGGGATTTTCTGCGCCGCCGGGGCATCAACATCGACGGGCTGTCGACCAAGCCGGGCCGGACATTCCGGTGGAGGGGTGAATACGGCTTTCAATTGAACGAGGCCAAGACGCTCCGCACCGAGCTCAACGTGCTTGAAACCTTTCAGCCCACCCTGCCGCCGCGGTACCGTCAGGCCGAAATTGTCTTTCTGGCCAACATCGATCCGGAATTGCAGCTGCACGTCCTCAGTCAGGTCGAGCGGCCCCGGCTGGTCGCCGCCGATACGATGAACTTCTGGATTGACGGCAAACGGCAGGCCCTCCTGCGCGTGTTGAAGGAGATCGATCTGCTGATGATCAACGACGGGGAGGCGCGATCCCTGGCGAAGGAGGTCAACCTGGTCAAGGCGGCCCAGTGGATACTGGGGTGCGGTCCCAAGGGGCTCATCATCAAGCGGGGGGAATACGGCGCCATGATGTTCAACTCCCACCGGGTGTTCATCGCGCCGGCCTATCCGCTGGAAAGCGTGTTCGATCCCACGGGGGCGGGCGACAGCTTCGCCGGCGGCCTGCTGGGTTATCTGGCGCAATCGGACGATCTGTCCGACGGCACCCTGCGCCGCGCCGTCATTTACGGCAGCGCCATGGCGTCGTTTGCCGTCGAAGCGTTCAGCGTCGAACGGCTCAAGCACGTCACTAAAGAGGACTTGCAAACGAGAGTGAGGGAGTTCAAAGCGATGACCGTCTTTGAGGAGAGCGTGCCATGATAAATCAGGACTTCCTGGTTCGGTGGACGACGCGGCTGGCGTGGGCGGCGGTCGTGACGGTCATCATCAGTTGCAGCGGGTGCGCCGGCGTGAGTCCGGAGCAGAAGAAGCAGGCGATGGCCCACTATCAACTGGGCCTGTCGCAGCTGGGCGACAAGCATATGCAGGAGGCCTTCGTCGAATTTCAAGAGGCCGTCAAGATGGACCCGACCAATCGGGACGCCCAGTACGCCCTCGGCCACATCTATTTTCAACAGGGACGATACGACGAGGCGATCAAGCAGTTTCAAATCGTGCTTGAGCTGAAGCCCAATGATTCGGAGGCCTATAATTACCTGGGCAAGGTGTACGAACAACAGGGAAAGGAGGCTCAGGCGATTGACGCCTATCAGCAGGCGTTGAAGAACCCGCTCTACATCACGCCCGAAATTCCACATACCAATCTCGGCATGATCTACGTCAAGCAAAAGCGGGTGACCGACGCCATCCGCGAATTCCGCGAAGCCATGCGCATCAATCCCCGTTATCCCATCTCCTTCTTTGAGCTGGGGAAACTCTACCTCGATCTCGGCATGACGGAGGAAGCCGTCTCGGTTTACAAGCAGCTGACCGAACAATATCCCGACATGCAGGAGGCCAATTATCAGCTGGCGCTGGCGTACGTCAAAAGCGGCGCCAAACAATCCGCGGTGACCTATTTCGAAAAGGTTATTCAACAGGCGCCGAACAGCTCGCTGGCGGTCGACGCCAAACAGCAGGTCAGCAACCTGAAGTGACCGAAAAGATCGACGGGGCTGCGGTGTTGACAAGATTATCTGGTTTGGTATGATAAGCCCAATCTTGGGGATTCACGGTCCGTCATGGGTGAGTTCGGTCAATCTCTTCGCCGGCTGCGGGAAGAACAGGGTCAGAGTCTCGAATCCGTTACACGGGCCACGCGCATTCCCTATCGCCATCTTTTAGCCTTAGAAGCCGAGCAGTTTCAAGCACTTCCAAGCGACGCCTCCGCGAGAGGATTCGTGCGCTTGCTGGCGAAACACTATCGTACAGACATGCAGGAACTCTTGAGCCAGTATGAACGTGCCGCCGTCCCCCACGGGGGAAGCCTGCAGCCGTTGCCATTGGCCAAGACCAATGCGACCATCTTTAAGGTTCAGTCAGGGCGGCGTCATGCCGGACTGGGAATGGGCGTCGGGCTGATCGTCCTGATCTTGCTCGTCTTCGGCTGGATGAGGAGCAATCAGGAGCCGATTCCAGCGGTCACGCTCCCTCATGTTACAGCCAAGGCGGAGAAAGGAGCGGCGGGCCGTCCGGCGCCATCCCAGCCGACGGTCGCACAGACGAAGCCGTCTCCTTCGACCGAGGAACAAAAAACGATTGCGTCGGCGGTACCGCCAGGCCCGCAGGCAAAAAGTGAACCGGTTGTTGCCCCCCCTGCGCCGGCGCAGTCCGACACAATGTCACACTTGGACGTTGCTTCCGCTCCGCCGCCACAAGCGGACACCCCACCCAAGACGGTTGATGCCGCCCCGGCGCCGCCGCCTCTTCGGCTGGAAATCGAAGCGCATGAGCCGAGCTGGGTGCAGGCAGCGCTTGATGGCGGGGAAGTGAAAGAGGCGTTGCTGCACGCCGGGGAACGGATCACCTGGACGGCGACCGAGCAGATCGAATTGACGCTCGGCAATGCCGGGGGACTGGCCCTCTCTTTCAACGGCCAGTCATTGGCGGCATTCGGTCAGCCGGGCCAGGTCGTCCGGCTGCATCTGACCAAGGACGGCCCGGATCATGTCAGACGATCACTCCCGCCGAAATCACCGCAATCGCCGTCTCCCTCCCCCTCGCCGTTGTCCACCCCGCAGCCTCCCGCGCCCTCGACCTTCGCGTTCTGATCTATTGTATGTGGGGGCCCGTGCGGTATCGGTACCCCGTCCTCCGATGCCCCCACGCCCCGAGCCTCCCCTCACGCTCGCTTAACACAGCATCAGGGGCAGGCCTTGCATTATCAGTGAACAACAATGATTACCTCAGAATAATGAGGAGCTAGAGGAAGATATCTATGATTATATCCTCGGTAATAGCGGGGATTATCGTTGTTTTTATAGTTATGACCCTTCTTGCAAAGAGGCGCAATCGCAGAAGTCCTTCCGAAGTGGCGAATATCATCGAGCGTTTCATCGATGGAAAAGGTTCGGATTGGGAATGGGACGATTTTATTTTTTCCCCAATTCATAACCCCACACTGGAGAAGATAGGATTCATTGCCTGCAATTGGATAAGGAATCTCCACCTGCAAACCCTGGAGCGTACACTAACGAAAATGGCTTGGGAGTTCTGCGGGAATATGTCAGACAATTGCGGGATCAGACCCGGGTTGGACCGATAACTAACTAATTAGGCCCGGGTTGCGTAAGCTTCCCCGTCAAGTAGACACTCGAAAAGTAGAGGTTTGAGCGGTTGTGGCCCGGTATTCTTCGGGCGGGACATTCCCGAGCGCGTCATGCGGCCGGGCCTCGTTGTAGTCGATGATCCAGTGATACGTGATCACCCGCACTTCCTCTAGGGAGTGGAACAGATACGCATTCATAATTCGAGTCAGAGAACATTTTTCCAACAAGGACGGCCCGGAGGACCTGCGTCCTGTAATTCGGACAGTCACAAAGTGGAGTCTGCCGTGGAAAAACAGAAAGCCACCGGTCGGAATCGAACCGACGACCTGACGATTACGAATCGTCTGCTCTGCCAACTGAGCTACGGTGGCGTGTGGCAACCTGACAACCGCTGATTGTACTCATTGCCCGGCTTTATGTAAATAGGCGCACGCAGTGTGCGATTGACGGACATGGCGGTCATCGATTGCGTCCTGCCTCTGCTCGATCTTGAGTTCCTCTTGGTACGCTGGTAGCCTAGGTCAATGATGACAGTGGCCGAAGGAAAGATGAACTGCCTGAGAAGACCGCTTATGAACGCGCGACAGACCGGCGCTTCTCGAAACGACCTCTTCTGGTTCATCTGCGCCGTGCTGATATCGCTCGCATGTGGCGACACGATCATTCCGTCCATCGGTTTTTCGGCCGGGATGTCGGCTCCGCCGACCGCCACGCCGATCCAGCACATGGTGGTGATCTTTCAGGAGAACGTCTCGTTCGACCATTACTTTGCCACCTATCCGCACGCCGCCAACACCGACGGCTCGCGGTTCATCCCCCGGCCAGGCACCCCCAGCGTGAACGGCCTAAACGATTCGCTGCTCGCCCCCAACAATCCGAACTCCACCCAGCCGTTTCGCCTCACCCATGAACAAGCCGAGACCTGCGATCAGGACCACGGCTACACGGACGAGCAGAAGGCCTTCAACCACGGCCTGATGGACCAGTTCGTGGAGACCGTCGGCCGCGGCGCCGGCACGTGCATCGACTATGGCTACGGCAAGGGGCTGGTCATGGGCTACTATGACGGCAACACGGTCACGGCGCTCTGGAACTACGCCCAGCATTTTGCGATGAGCGACAATTCCTACAGCACCGGCTTTGGCCCCTCCACCCCGGGGGCGCTCAATCTGGTGTCTGGACAAACGCATGGGTTCGCCGCCGCAAGTGGCGTCACCACCAACCAGACTGTGATCGGCGATCCGCAACCGACCGGGGATCGGTGTAATTCTCGAGGAACCGCCACAGCTTCGATCGATCCGAACAA
>DATJYI010000084.1:0-10634 GCA_035499635.1 Nitrospiria bacterium
CCTTCGCCGTACGATTTCAACCAACCAACCTCACGTGTCACACCGACGCTCGGCTCCTGGCCATCGTCATTCCGCAGTTCGCCGAATTTTGTTGTGGGATGGGAACGGTTAACTTCACCCGGAAATACGCAATACTCCAGCTCCTTGAATCCCATCGTGTTTGAGCTTGATCAACGCGTCGTTTGCTTGTTCGAGCGAAAACGTCTCGATGTGGGTCACGATGGGGATTTCGGTCGCCAGTCGCAGCAGCTCCTCCCCGTCACGGCGGGTGTTGGCCGTCACGCTGCAGAGCTGTTTTTCATGAAAGAGCAGCCGCTCGTAATTGAGCGACGGGAGATCGGTCATGTAAATGCCGGCCAGCGCGACCGTGCCGCCCTTATCCAACGCCGACAGCGCGGCGGCCGCAAGGTCGCCGACGGGGGCGAACACGATCGCGCTGTCAAGTTTGTCAGGAGGCCGCGCGGCGGCCTCACCCGTCCAAACGGCGCCCAATTCCGATGCCAGCCGGCGGTGCTTTTCGCCCCTCGTGGCGACAAACACGCTGCATCCCCAGTGGCGGGCGATCTGGATCACCACGTGGGCCGAGGCACCAAAGCCGTACAGGCCGAGACGGCCGCCGGGCTTGATCCGGCTGCGGCGCAGGGCGCGGTAGCCGATGATGCCGGCGCAGAGCAACGGCGCGATCTGCGGCGCGGGTGGGTCGGCCGGCAGCGGATAGAGAAAGGCCTCCGGCGCGACCACAGCGTCGGCGTACCCGCCGTCGACGTCATACCCGGTGAAGCGGGGCGCGTCGCACAGATTCTCATCGCCGCGCCGGCAATAGGCGCAGACGCCGCAGGAGGCGTGCAGCCAGGCGACCCCGACCCGGTCGCCCTCCCGCACGCGACGACAACCCGTTCCCAGCCGTTCCACCCGTCCCACCACCTGATGGCCCGGCACCAACGGCGACCGGTGGGACGGCAGCTCCCCTTCGATCACGTGCAGATCGGTCCGGCAGATGGCGCACACCTCGACGTTCACCAGGACTTCGCCGGGGCCGGGCGCCGGCACCGGCCGCTCGACCAGCCGTAACGGTCTCCGCTCCACGCCGGCCCGAGTCTCGACGATCATCGCCCGCACGGCATCACCCGCCGGCCATTGTAAAAGAAAACCCATCCGAATGCGAGCGGCGCATGACCCGCGAACGCCCCAAAGGGGGCAGCGCCGGCCCCACGCCATTGACGCCATCGCCGACCGGGGGGTAGGATGGTTCCCGATGCCGACCCTGGATCAAGTGTTGAAGCGCCACCCGGTGGCGGCGGAAGTCATCGGCCTGCTGCTTGTCGTCCTGCTGGGCGCCGTTGATTATCTGTCCGGCCCGGAAATTTCCTTCTCGATCTTCTACCTGTTCCCCATCTATCTGGTGACGTGGTACGCCGGCCGCTGGCCGGGCGTCGTCATTTCGCTGGCCAGCGGTCTGGCCTGGTACCTGGCCGATCGGCTGGACGGTCACGTGTACTCCTCTCCGCCGATTCCCTACTGGAATGCTTCGGTCAGGGTCGGTTTTTTTCTGATCACCGCCTATCTGCTCTCCGAACTGCGGCGCCGGCTGATCATCGAGGCGGAGCTGGCCATCACCGATCCGTTGACGAAGATCGCCAATCGCCGCGGCGTCTACCTGGCCGTCGACGCCGAACTGGTCAGGCAGCGCCGGATGGGCCACCCCTTCACGGCGGTCTACCTCGACGTGGACAGATTCAAGGCGGTCAACGACCGGCTCGGCCATCATGTGGGCGACGAGTTGCTCCGCGTCGTCGCGGAGACGATCCGCTCCCATGTCCGAAAGGTCGATACGGTGGGGCGGCTGGGGGGCGACGAATTCCTCATCCTCCTGCCCGAAACGGGCCACGAGGCGGCCGACGAACTGCTCAGCCGGCTGACCGGTTCGCTCACCCACGAGATGCGGCTCCGCGACTGGCCCGTGACCTTCAGCATCGGGGTCGCGACCTTTCTCGAGCCGCCCGAAAGTGTCGATGAATTGCTGCGTCAGGCCGATCGGCTGCTCTACGCGGCCAAAACCGACGGCAAGGACACGATCCGGCGCGCGATCATCGGCGAGGATCGTGCGACCCCGACAACGAGGCCGTCGGGGGCCGCCTCACATGTCCCCTAACCAACGGCAATGGTATCAATGGCTTCCTGTGATCGCGGTTGAACCCGGTCAGCCGCGTCGATTACAACCGGACATGATGCGACGGGCAGCCAGGCGGAGCGTCGTTGCGGCCTGCCTGTTGTTTCTCCTTGGCTGCACGTCATTACACCTTACGGCGCCCGCACGCGGCGGCGCCCGCATACCGGCAGAAGAGATCGATGACCTGCTGACGCTGTCCGGGTTGTCCAAGCAGATTGAGCTCATTCCTTCGACCATCCAGTCGAAATTTGCGCAGCATCAACAGACGCTCCCACACACCCTGCGCCCTGAAAACAGTCACCGACTGCTGACCATTCTGACCGAGGCGTATAACCCGTCTGATTTCAGGCAATCCGTCGTGGATTATTTCACGGCGCACTACAACCGGGATCGTGTTCAGGCCGAACTGCGCATCCTGCGTTCGCCGCTGAACCAAAAACTCATGAGTCTGGACGAGCAGGCCTCCACGCCGGACGCGCTCGAGGAGATCAAAGCCATCGCCCGAAAGCTCGAATCCGAGCCTCCCGCCCCGGAGCGGATGGCATTGATTCGAACGTTCGACCGGGTCAGCGGTTCGACGGACCTTGGCGTCGATCTCTACGTCTCCACCTCGATGACGGTGATCAGCACGTTCAATACCGCCGGCCCGAAGGGAAACCGGCTGACCCGGGCTCAACTCGATGGCTTGTCCGACCAGCTGAGGAAGGAGGTGCGGGACCCCGTTGAACGGCTGACGACCGCGACCCTGCTTTACATGTTTCGCGCCTCCCCCGACGCTGAAATTCGGCAATGCATCACCTTATATGAGAATGACACCGCAGAGTGGTTCAATCAGATCGTCAAGGACGCATTGATCGGCGCCATGGTGACCGCGACCGAGAAAGCCAGCCGCGAGATCTCCACGCTGTCGTCGGAACAAACAACGTGACTGTGGCGGAATGGCCCGCAGCCGGCCACTCTTCGTCAACGACGATCGGCCGGTCGACGGTCATCCAGAGAACCCATGAAGCCAATGGCGCGGCGGCCTCGCCAATCCAACCAGAGACGCCGAAGCCCTACCGACCCGGGCAGCGCCGCATACCCGCGGCCAGCCGGTCGAGCATCATCGCGTGCATGACCCGCCCCCGCCGTCCGGGATCCGCCCGGTGTCGAGCAACGGCCGGCGCCGCCTCTTGACTCCCCACGCAGGGTCGTTGATACTGTCCGGGCCGCACCGCCGCGGTTGCAAGGAGCATCATGGATTGGATCACCGACCCGCAGGCCTGGATCGCGCTGGTCACGCTGACCGCCGTCGAGATCGTGCTCGGCATTGACAACATCGTCTTCATCTCGATCATGGCCGGCAGGCTGCCGGCTGCCCGGCGCGAACGGGCGCGTCTGATCGGTCTGGGTCTCGCCATGCTGATCCGGATCGCCCTCCTCTTTTCGCTGGTCTGGCTGATGCGGCTGACCGCGCCGCTCTTGACGCTCCTCTGGCTGGAGGTCTCGGGTCGCGATCTGATCCTGTTCGGCGGTGGCCTCTTCCTGCTCGCCAAGAGCACGACGGAGATCCATGACAATCTGGAAGGGCCGTCGAAGCCGGCCGGGCGCGCCACCGCCACGTTCGTCGGCGTGCTCGCGCAGATTCTGTTCATGGATGTCATCTTCTCGCTCGACTCGGTGATCACGGCGATCGGCCTGGTGCAGGAGCTGCCGGTGATGGTGCTGGCCATCGTCCTCGCCGTCCTCTTCATGCTGTTCGCCTCCCGGGCGATCAGCGGGTTCGTCGAGCGCCATCCGACGGTCAAAATGCTGGCTTTGAGCTTTCTATTGATGATCGGCATCGCGCTGATCGCCGACGGTCTCGGGCTCCACATCCCCAGGGGCTATATCTACTTTGCCATGGCCTTCTCGCTCATGGTTGAGATGCTCAACCTCAAGATCCGCAAGCGCCGAGCGTCTCCGATCGTGCTGCGGAAAGGGGCCCGTGCGGACTGATTTTCCTGTCACAGGAGGTGGACTATGCGATTGAATGTCAAAGCCTTTGCCCTCACCGCCGGCCTGTTCTGGGGATCCGGCCTCTTTTTCATCGCCTGGTGGATCATGCTCTTCGAAGGCGCCACCGGCCAGCCGACGCTGATCGGCCAGGTCTATCCCGGCTTCTCCATCAGCCCGCTCGGCAGCGTCCTCGGTCTGCTGTGGGGCACGACCGACGGTCTGGTCGGAGGCGCGGTCTTCGCCTGGCTGTATAATTTCATCCTGGCGCGCGTCAAATAAGAAAGAATAAGAAGTCGACTGATTTGTCGTACCCGCTGCGTTTAAAAACCAATGGGGGTTGTCAGGGGGAGATAAAGTCTCCCCCTGACTTTAATCAACTGGTCTCAGGGGAGAGATAACGTCTCGTTGATTTGATCGGGGGGAGAGATCCTCATCTCCCCCCGGTCCCCCCATCGGAGTTACAGTTCATTCCGTGCGTATGGACGATGGGGGTTGTGAGGGGGAGAGGAGCATCTCCCCCTAACTCTCATGCTGGCCGCTCGCTCAGATGGGGAGAGAGAGCCTCTTTCTCCCCCCCCATATCCCCCCATCGGATTTACGCATCTCCGCTGATAACCGACGTATCGCTCTGTCGTAATACCTGCGTTCAACAACCAATGGGGGGCAGCGGGGGGAGATAAGTCTCCCCCCGCATCCTATTGACTCAGACGGCCCGATCAGGTACCGTATGGGGCTGGGGTGTCGTCCGGATCGAATTTTTCACTCCCCCCACACAACCAATCGACAAAGGAGCATTCATGTTGGTGATTCGCATCGGCCTGTTGACCGCGATGGTCGCCCTCGCCACGCCGGTTGTTGCCGCGGAACCCGGAGTTCCCACGAGTAAAGAGGACAAGATCAGCTACAGCATCGGCGTGGATATCGGCACGAGCATGAAACGCCAGGGGCTCGAGCTGAACGCCGATCAGATGGCGGCCGGCCTGAAGGACTCGCTCTCGGGCGGCAAGACCAAATTGTCGGCCGACGAGGTGAAGAAAATTCTGACCGACTATCAGCAGGAGCTGCAAGCCAAGGCTCAGGAGCATGAGCAAATGCTGGCCGAAAAGAATAAAAAGGACGGTGAAGCGTTCCTCGCCGAGAACAAGAAGAAGCCGGGGGTGAAGACGCTCCCGAGCGGCCTGCAATACAAGGTTATTACGGATGGTAAAGGCCCCATCCCCAAAGCGAGTGACACCGTGACCACCAACTACAAGGGCACGCTGATCGACGGCACGGAGTTTGACAGCTCCTATAAACGGGGCGAGCCGGCGACCTTCCCGGTCAGCGGCGTGATCAAGGGCTGGACGGAAGCGCTGCAGATGATGAAGGTCGGTTCCAAGTGGGAGCTCTATGTGCCCCCGGATCTCGCCTATGGCCCCCGCGGCGCCGGCCAGGTGATCGGGCCCAACTCGACGCTGGTTTTCGAGGTCGAACTGCTCTCGATCGGAGACAAGTCGGCCGGAGACAAATCCGGATACAGCGAAAAGAAGTAACACCCCTGACCCGCGCACACCCCGCCCGGACGGGCCTCGTTCGGGCGGGGTGATGCCCCTCCTCAGCCGGTCAGGAGCCGGCCGATTTTCCCGATCACAAAGCCGGCCAGCGTCGTCAGCGCGGCCAGCAGCAACACCTCAAGCCCGCTCCGCCACCAACGGCGGCCCACGACCCGCCCCTTCCATGCTCCAAGGGCGAAGAGCGCAACAAACGTGGCCGTCACGGAGGCGAACAGCGCGGCGCCAAACGGCAGCAGCAGATAGGGCAGGATCGGGATCAGCCCGCCGCCGACATAGGCCGATCCCATGACGGCCGCGTTGCCCACCGGCTCCTCCAGCGCGGCCGGGCAGATCCCCAGCTCTTTGTGCGCCATGTCCTCCAGCAGCAGTTCGGGATTGCTCATCAGCCGGCGGGAGATGATGGCGATCTCCTCCTCCGCGTAGCCGCGGGCCCGGTACATTGCGCCAATCTCCCGCCGTTCATCCTCCGGATTCGTGGCAATCGCCTTCCGCTCCTCCCCGAGCAGATGCTCCAGATACTCCCGCTGCGTCTTGGACGACAGATACGACCCGACGGCCATCGACAGCGACTCCACCGCGACGATCACGAAACCGGAGAGCACAACGAACCGGCCGCTCTGCGTGCCCTCCGCGATGCCCGTGAGCGCGCCAAGCGTGGAGACGAGCCCGTCCTGCGAGCCAAAGACGGCGTCGCGCAACCGGTGACGAAGAAATTCCTTCATGGTCTCGTCCAATGGGGGGTATCGGTTCCGGTCGCCATGCCTGCGCGGCCGGCCGTCAACCGGCCGACGGCGGCCAGGATCGCATCAGGATCAATGCGCGCGTCCGTCGGCACCCGCACCACCGCGACCTCTTCATCCGGCGCAAGCGGTTCCCGGGCAGTCAACTGCCGCTCCAGAACGGCCGGGCCCGCCTCCGACGCGTCGGCGCCCTCGCGCTCCCTCCGCCTGATCCGCTCGCGCAACAGCGCCTCGGGCGCCTGCAGATCAAGAATGATGAAGGGTACTCCTCGGCCGGTGGCGACGGTGCGCAGACGGTCGCGCTGCCCCCGAGCCAGGAAGGCGCCGTCGACGATTGCGGACCGGCCGGCCTGGAGAATCACATCCGCCAGTCCGGCCAGCCGCTCGTAGGTCAATCGGCCGGCCTCGGCGGTGTAGAGGCCCGCGTCGAGCGGCGAACCGCTGCGCGACGATGGGGCGAGACCGAAGAGCCGCTTGCGCTCCACGTCGCTGCGGACGCGAATCCCGGCTCCCGCCTCGACCAGTACTTGACTGACCACCGACTTGCCCGATCCGGATGGACCGTGGGTGATGAGGAGGACGGGCGCGCCCGGCCGCGTCAATCGTTCCGCCAGATCAACATACCCGCAGAATTCCCCCCACAGCCTCGCCCGCTCACCGCGTCCGCCGGTCTGCCGGTGCCGAAGCGCCGCCACCTTCGCGCGAACCATCGCCCGGTAGACCTGGTAACTGCGGAGCACACCCAGGCCGGCATAATCACCGGAGGTCTCCAGGTAGGCGCTCAGCAGGCGGCAGGCCCAGTCTGGCCGGCCCCGATGCGTCAGATCCATCGTCACGAACGCGACGTCGCTCATGACATCGATCCAGCGGAGATGCGGATCAAATTCGAGGCAATCGAAGGGAAGCACCCGTCCCTCCCACAGCACCATATTGGCCAGATGCAGATCGCCATGGCACTCGCGCACGAACCCTCCGTCTTTGCGTTGAAGAAACGCGTCGCGATGCGCCTCGTGGTCCGCCTCGCTCCAGGCCTGCAGCCGTCGCAACTGATCGACCCGGTCGGCGGGAAGGCTCTCCGGATCGCCCGGCGGACCAAAGGCGCTCCGGACCTGGTCGAAGTTGTCCCGCATCGGCCCGGCGATCCGCTCGGGCGTGCCGAACGGTCCGTCCGCGGAGGCCCGGTCTGCGCGATCGTGAAAGGCGGCCAGCTCCACCGACAACTCATCCAGGCGGGCCGCGTCCAATCGTCCGGCGTCGAGCAGCCGGTCTAGCTGGGCCTCCTGCGGGAACTGGCGCATTTTGACGGCGTAGTCGATCGCGGCCCCCTCCCCGCCGAGACGAGGCTGGTCGGCCGTTCCGGTAATCGGCACCACCGCGCAATAGAGTGGGGCGGCCAATCGCCGGTTGAGGCGCAGCTCCTCTTCGCAACAATACCGCCGGCGATCAATGGATGAAAAATCCAGAAACCCAAGATTGACCGGTTTCTTGATCTTGTAGGCAAACGGCCCCGTCAGCAGGAGCCACGAGATGTGGGTTTCAATGAGTTGGAACGATTCGACGGGGTGGTCGTAGAGCGCGGGATTCATCAGCGCCCGAATCAGCCGATCGTCAACTCCGCAGTGACCGGCCATCATTGAAACACCACGCTCATCAGGATCGGGAAGGGAAAATAGAAGCGCGCACTGCGGCAAACCATCCAACGCACCGGAACGGATGACGAACAAGCGGGACGTTGAAAACACATACCGAAGGCAGGCCGTTCAAAAGCTTCAGCTGCGAGGCCGCAGGCTTCGGGGGAACCGGAGCGTACTGAGGTGGTACGTGAGGATTCCCGAGGAGCCGAGCTTGTACCGAGAATCGAACATTCCTCTCATCTTCGATTCGAGGTAAACGAGGCAGAGGAACTTTTTCAACGGCCTGCTAGCGCTTGCGCCGGATTCTCCGCACCACCGCCGCTTCCACGATCACCACGCCGATGATCACCAGGCCGGTGTAGACCAGGATCATGCGGTTCGGCGGCGGCTCGATGAAAAACCACCACCACGAAGTCACGGCCTTCTGGGCGCCCTGCTCATGGTTGGCTTCATCCCACGCCGCAAAGGCGATCTGGACGAATTTGCCCGGCGTGAACTGGACGTCGTCCGCGCCGGAGCCGGCCAGAGACCGGACCATCGTCACCTTCCACACGCCGTCTTTCCAGACGCTTTTGCCGGTCACGTTCTGCTGGGCCTGATCTTGGGCTTTGAGGGTCTGGAACCCGTGGGCGTTCATATCGGTCGGCTGATCATTCGAGGCCTTCTTGTACCAGATGTTGACCTCGCCGCTATCTACCTGGGCCATTTGCTGGGCGTGGGCGAAATGGGCGTGTTTGCCGCCGACTGGAAATTCCAGGGCGACCGCGTCACCGGGGTTCTCGATTGGGTCGGCATATTCCAGCCGAACCGCCAGCTGCTGGCCGTCTTGCAGCGCCCGTATCTTGATGGCTTTGACCGTCACACTGAAAATTCTGGGATCCCAATGGACTTGGGGACTCATGGCAAACTCTTCTTCAGGCGCCTGATCCCACAGCGGCGACAGCGGATCGATCGGCGGCGTCTGATGGATCAATTTCGCCGTCACGACGCCGGAACTCCGTTTCTCCTCTTCGGTCTGCTTGGACGACGGCGTGGATTTGGCCGCTTCATCGGCCCACGATACGGTCGTCACGCAGACCGCCGCCAGCGCCGCACAGCCGGCCAGTCCCTCCATCCACCCTCTCCGACGCATCGCCCGCATCTTCTATTGCCACGTTCTCGGTGTGTGACCCGAGCCGGCATACTCGTACATGATGATCCGCCAGATGTTCTCCGGCGCAATCCGGGTCTCCCAACGGGGCATGGCCGAGTTCCAAGGCTGGCTCTCAACGGGGAGCCCGACACCACCCGTGCTGATCCGCCAGAAGAGATACGACTCCTGCAGTTGGGCGATCGTGCCCGGATCGACGAAATTCGCCGGCGGTGGATTGAACCCGACAGACGCCGGGCCCTTGCCGTTCAGCCCTGTTCCGTGGCAGGGCGAGCAATAGGCGATGAACATCCCCTTCCCCGCCAGAATATTTTCAGGTGAGTGCGGAAGCGGATTGTAGAGCTGCGCATATTCACGGGGCGGTGCGGGGTGGATGACCCGTTGCTCGAGGGGCGGTGTCGCGCTGGGCATCAACCGCTGATAGGTGGTCATACCAGCCAGGAACGGCACCAGGACCAACAGTCCCCACCTGGCGTAGGTCGTCGTGGTCTGATTCGATCGGATGAATTGCAACGCCGGCTGCCAAAATTCTTTCATCCGCTCCTCGAAGAGCGTAATATAGAGCACGGTCGCGACAATGGCCAGAAACAGGTACATCAGAACCAGGCTCTGGGGCAGCGGCGGCATGATGAAATTCACCAAATACTTAATGGTGAAGTAGAAGAGGACAAGAAAGCCGACGACTTTATAAAACACCGGCAGTGGCTTGCGTTTGCTCATCGGATGCGCCTCCCCATCTCCCTCTAGTGAGCCGGTTGCTTCGCCTGCATCAGATAGGCGACCAAATCGTCGGAGCCCTTGACCGACAGCCGCTCATCCAAATGGAGATGGGCCTGGACTGCCGCCCCCGGCTTCTCCACCTGTGCATTGAAGATGGCCAATCGAATCGCACTCTCATTCATCTTGTTCACCGCCGGCACCAGATCGATGATTTTGCCGGTGGCGGCGCCGCCGAGACTGTGGCACTTGGCGCAGTGCTCGGCGAACAACTTTTTGCCCGACTCTGGATTGCCTCCGGTCGCCACGGCCTCCATCGGATGCGACAATTCGGAAGGGTCGACCGTGATCTCTCCGCCCAACGTCTGGATAAACGCGATCACCGCCAGCAGTTCGTTGTCGTTCAATCCGATCGGCGACTGATTAATGATCGGCATGTGGGCGGGAAAGGGACGCGGCGGACTGGCCGTATAGTCCATATAAATGTATTTCGACGGCTGGGTCAGGCTCTCATAGATGAAGTCCCTGGTCAACTGGCCGCCCTTGATCTCCAGATTGGGACAACGGCCGGAGTTGTCGCCGATTGAATGGCACAGCGCGCACTTGCCCTTGCCGAAGAAAATGCTCTGGCCGATCTTGGCCAGGTCCTGCTTGGTCTTGATCTTGGAGACATCGAAGACGGTCTCGGCCGGC
>DATJYI010000085.1:0-13367 GCA_035499635.1 Nitrospiria bacterium
CTTTTTCTCTTCCCCTTCCCCCTCCGCATGGGGACAGGGCAGAGGCAGAAGCGAGCGACATAAACGGGAGGCGCAGAGAGTTCAGAGTGCGGTTGCCACCGAAGGTGGAAAGCCGAGGATGTCTGAAGCTGACCATCCCGAAGGGAGATGGTCAGCAAGCTCAAGTCCGCCACATTTGAAAATCAACCAGCATTGCTTTGCCTTGGTCGGAAACGGTGAGCCGGCCGTCTCGGAGGCTCCCGCCTCAATGGCTTAAATGACGCGGGAGCCGAGAGCCGAGGGCCGCTGAGGACCGTAACCGCAGGCGAACCCGTGCCGGCGAACCGGGTTCCGACCGAAGGCAAAGCACATAGACCGATATCATGACGAGTGGCGGACTTATCGTGTAATGTGGCCTTCGGCGACAAATTGAAATTCTGCGCCTTTGGCGCAGTTGCACGATCCGGAGGCAGCGCGAATGAGAACAATGGTGCGCCGAAGCGACTAGCCGCGAGCACTGCCTCTGCCCTGCCCACCTGTCGTCTGCCCGCCTCTATCCCTGCCGATTGACACCCCGCCCCCTGCCCTGCTACCACTGACCCCATGTCCCCCCTCGCGCGCGCCCTCGGCTCCGGCGCCCTCTCCGCCGTCATCGGCCTCATCATCTGGTACGGCCTCGTCCTGGTTACCGACACGCAACTCAATCTTGTCGCGGCGGGTGTGGGCTGGGCGATCGGCCTGGCAGTGGAAAAAGCGGTTGGACTCCACGGCAGCCCGCAGGCGCGGATGATTTCAGGCGGGCTGGCGCTGGTTACGATCCTGACCGGCAGCTACCTGACGCTCAACCATCTCTGGCTGGTGAACGTGCCGACCTTCCGGGGTTGGCTCAACCCGTCGCAGTTCGTCATTTTGTATCAAGCGCAGTTCAACGGCGGGCGTGGGTTAATCGATCTGGTCAGCGCGTTGATCGGACTGTATGAGGCGGTGATCACTCCGCCGGGTGGACCGTTGGAGCCGGGAGAAGCGGCCGCGTCGGGCAATCAGAACTGAACCGTAATATCAATCTTCCGGTCCGCCCGGTCGAGCGTGAGGGGGGCGCGCTCGCCAGGATCAATCAGCCGCATCTGTTCGACCAGCTCGAACGCCGAATGGACGTCATGCCCGTTGATCGACAGGATGCGGTCGCCCGGCTTGATGCCGGCCTTGTCCGCTGGGCTTCCGGGCTCAACCGTGAGCACCGCGGCGCCGGAACCTGCCTTCGGCTGCGTCGAGGGAGGAGACTTCATCCGCCCGGGCGCGAGCTGCACACCGAGATGCGCC
Source organism: Nitrospiria bacterium (assembly GCA_035499635.1). Taxonomy (GTDB): domain Bacteria; phylum Nitrospirota; class Nitrospiria; order JACQCE01; family JACQCE01; genus JACQCE01. The sequence continues at coordinate 1,300 of DATJYI010000085.1, forward strand.
CTGGTGATCGTCGGCTCACTGTAGCCGGTGGCCCAGATCACATCGGCCAGATAGAGGGGAAGCTCCGGCGATGTAACGTTCATCCGGTATTCTTCGGGCACGAGCGCCTCCGGCGTGTAGGGCAGGACGATCAGGTAGGGTTCGGGCAGCCGGCGGAAGAGCCGCTTGGGAATGCCGTAGCCATAGGCGACGTGAAAACCGCCGGCCAAAATGATGAGCGTCTTGTCCCGGCCGGACGGACTCTTCAGATAGTCCGCTGCGGACGCGGCCATCGTCTCGTCCCACAGCAGCATGCCCTGGTAGAACCGCTCGAAACCCGAAGTGCCGCCGTGTGCATGGCCCTCCCCATGACCACGATAAATCGCCTGCATCGCCTTCCGTTGATAGGGATCATGCTCATCGATCGGCCCCAGCCAGGCCCGCTCCTGCTCCGTCAGTCCGGCGAACCCCTGTGTCCTGACTCTCTGCACCTCGTCATCCGACGCATTGAGCGCAATCAGCGGAATTTTTTGCGCCTGAATGAAATCCAGAATCTGTTGATAATAGCCGTAGTCTTCGCTCCAGTTGTCGTACCAGAGCTGCTTGAACGCTTTCGGATCGAGCTCGCCCCGGCTCCATTGATCGAGCTGCGGCTGCGCGGGACGTTGGAACATCTCCATGCCGACAACGATCTTCCCCGGCAGCCGCGTGGCCAGCGCTTCGATCATGGCCAACTGAACGCGATGATGTTCCATGTTGGTGTGCATCTCTCCGACGTAGATCACGCGGGTGTGCGCGGCCTGCTCGGTCACCTCTGCGTCGGTGAGCGGGCGGCCGGTCGGCAGATAGACGATCTGACCCGCCTTGAGCGTCTCAAGGTCTGTATAGGGGGAGCCGGTGAATTCGGGTTGGACCGGCTGCGGGGGATGTGGCGTGGTGACGGCGCAGCCGTCGATCATCAGAAGCAGGAACGCGCACGCGGCCGTCACAGGCATCGGGCGCCGCGTGCGCGCCGGTCTCATGCCGTCGACCGGAGATTGCGCTCGCGCACTTCGCAGGCGCCGTCGGGATGGCCGATGACGAGCCGGTGGGCAAGTCCGATGAACAGGCCGGACTCGACCACGCCGGGCACCAGGTTCATGGCGTGTTCCAGCACGGCGGGATCGTGGATCTTTGGAAACCGGCAGTCGAGCAGAAAATTCCCGTTGTCGGTCCGGTAAGGCTGATCTTCCGAGGGGCCGCGCAGCTTCGCCTCGCAGCCCAGCGCATGGAGCAACTTGGCGGTCCGGCTCCAGCCGAACGGCACCACTTCGACCGGCACCGCCCATCGCTCTCCAAGCCGGTTGACCAGCTTGGCGGGATCGATCACGATGATCTCAAGCCGGGAGGCCCGTGCGACGACCTTCTCCCTGAAGAGCGCGCCGCCGCCCCCCTTGATCATGTTGAAGGCGTGGTCGATCTCGTCGGCGCCGTCGATCGTCAGATCGATGTGGCCGACGCCGTTGATATCGACGAGCGGGATGCCCGATTCGCGCGCGAGGAGCTCCGTCCGGAGCGACGTGGGCACGGCGTTGATCCGCAGCCCTTCCGTTTTGACCCGTTCCGCCAGCCGCCGGATGGCATACTCGGCCGTCGAGCCGGTGCCCAGCCCCACCAGCATCCCGTCGGAGACGAACTCGGCGGCCCTCCGTCCGGCTGCCTGCTTCGCGGGATCGATTGAGGTTTGCACGCTCACGTCCGGCTCCAGCGGTTCTCGGAGACGCAACAGCGCTTCAGGGCATCTCTCCGGCGTAGAGCTTCATCACGGTCTCGAGAAATTTCAGGGCGTCGGCCTTGGGCCGCTGGAAGGAATTGCGGCCGATGATCGACCCGAAACCGCCGCCGTCACGGATGGCGCGCACGTCGTTGAAGAAGGTCTGGTCGTCCTCCTTCGCCCCGCCGGAGAAGATCACGACCCGCCGGCCGTCGAACGCGCTCTGCACCACGTGGCGGACGCGTTCGGCCAGCGTCGCGATCGGCACCTTCGTCGACTCGTAGGCCTTTTTGGCCGCCGCCTGCTCGAGATGGGCGCTCGGCAGCTTGACCTTGATCAGGTGCGCGCCGAGCTGCGCGGCGATCTGGGCGGCGTAGGCGACAATATCAATCGCCGTCTCCCCCTCCTTGCTCAAGGACGATCCGCGCGGATAGGACCAGACGACCACGGCCAAGCCTGCGGCCTTCGCCTCTTCAGCCAACTCGCGCAACTGCTGGTACATCTCCCGGCACTGGGCCGAGCCCGGATAGATCGTGTAGCCGATCGCGACGCAGCCGAGCCGCAGCGCGTCCTTCACGCTGCCGGTCTGCGCGGAGATAGGATCCTTTTCGTCAACCAGCGTGTCGTGGTTGTTGAGCTTCAGGATCAACGGCACCTGACCGGCGAACTCGGCCGCTCCCGCCTCCAGAAAGCCGAGCGGCGCCGCGTAGCCGTTGCAGCCGGCGTCAACCGCGAGCTGGAAATGATAGCGCGGATCGTATCCGGCCGGGTTGCCGGCGAAGCTGCGGGCCGGACCGTGCTCAAAGCCCTGGTCGACCGGCAGGATCACCAGCTTGCCGGTACCGGCCAGCCGGCCGTGATTGAGCAGCCGGGCGAGATTGGTCAGCGTGCCGGGGCTGTCGCCCGCGTACCAACTGAGGATTTCGTGCACTCGTTTGGTCATGCGACCTCCATTTATCTGTGGGGGCCCGTGTGGAGATGAAATTCCCGAAAAGCTCCGCTTTTCGGTTGGCGATGCCCCCACACCCCAAGCCACCTTTGATTGCCCATCGGCCCCACGAGCCCTTGGTTTGCCCAGGGCCCGTGCGGTGACCAAGCTCCGCTCTCAAAATCTCCCGCGCGCATCAGGCCGGCGCCGCTCCGCGCGCAAACCGCTCTGCAACTGCGACGTCCTCGCTGCTGCCGATGATGACCGGCGCGCGCTGGTGCAGCGACGTCGGCACGATCTCCAGCACGCGCCCGGTGCCCGTGCTCGCCCGGCCGCCGGCCCGTTCGGCGATCAGCGCCATCGGGTTGATCTCGTACATCAACCGCAGCTTGCCCGTCGGCTTTTTGGGATTGGCCGTGTCGGCCGGATAGAGAAAGACGCCGCCGGAGAGCAGCGTCCGGTGAAAATCGGCCACGAAGGCGCCGATGTAGCGGGCCGAGTAGGGGCGGCCGGTGGCGGAATCCGGCTGCTTCAGATAGTCGACGAACGCGCGCGTGTCGGCATGCCAGAACCTGGAATGGCCTTCATTCACGCTGTACGTCTTCCCCTTCGCCGGAATGCGGATCCGCTCATGCGACAGGAGAAATTCCCCGATCCCCCGATCGAGCGTGAATCCCTGCACGCCCTGGCTGTCGGCGTAGACGAGCATCGTCCCGGGGCCGTAGAGCACATAACCGGCGATCACCTGCTCGACGCCCGGCCGGAGATTCGCTTCCGGCGTCGTGTGGTCGCCGGTGGCAGGCCGGCGGTAGATCGAGAAGACCGAGCCGACCGCCCCGTTCACATCGAGACTGGCCGAGCCGTCGATGGGATCGTACAGGAGCGTGTATTTCGCGTGCGGGCAGTTCTCCGACAGGTGTAACGGCTTTTCCATCTCCTCGGAGATCAACGTGCAGACCAGTCCGCTGTGGCCGAAGGCGTGGATGAACGTTTCGTTGGCGAATTGATCGAGCCGCTTGACCTCCTCGCCCTGCACGTTTGTTTCGCCGCTCTCCCCCCACAGGGCGCCGAAGCCGAGGCGGGAGAGCTCCCGTGAAATGATCTTCGCTGCCAGGCCGATCTGTGTCAGGAGGACGGAGAGCTCGCCCGTCGCACCCGGATAGACCTGCTGCTGGGAGAGGATGTAGCGGGTAAGGGTGAGGGGCTGGGAGGTCATTGTATGTGGGGGCCCGTGCGGTGCAGCCGCTCCTCCGATGCCCCCACACCCCGCGCCATCCTGTTCATCCCATTGGCCACTGGAGCACCATCAGATACGGTGACGAAAACAATAATTTTGGCACTTCACTCACGCTCGGTGCACCACTTCTTGCCCTAGGGCAAGAAGTGGTGCCGAAGGGGGGATTTGACCATGCTTTCAATACCGCCGCAGGCCTCCGATCATGGCGAGTTCCCCAAACTTCGGCATCTCTTTTCAAGTGGTGCCGAAGGGGGGACTCGACCATGCCTCCCAATAAACTGCAAGCACCTTTCATGGCAAATCCCCAGACTTCGGCACAAAGAAATTTGGTGCCGAAGGGGGGATTTGAACCCCCATGGGTTGCCCCACACGCCCCTCAAACGTGCGTGTCTACCAATTCCACCACTTCGGCACGCCGACGGATTGTATCGCCCGTCTATTGGAGTGTCAATATGCTTGAATTGACTGGCTTCTCCGTCGAGCGTACAATCCAAGCCGTCATGCTGGCCAATCTCATCACCGCCGGCCGCGTGGGGTTGGTCTTCATCGCCGTCTGGTTGCTCTACACCCACACGGTTTGGGGGGCCCTCGCCGCCTTCGCGCTGGTGCTGACCGCCATCATCATGGACTGGCTGGACGGTTTTCTCGCCCGCCGCACCCATTCCGAAACGCCCTTCGGCGCCGTGATGGACATCCTCGGCGACCGGATCGTGGAAAATGTCCTCTGGATCGTCTTTGCCCATCTCGGCCTGATCCCGGTCTGGGTGCCGATTGTGGTCGTCGTGCGGGGCTTTGTCACCGATTCGTTTCGGTCCGTCGCGCTGACGCAGGGCGAGACGCCTTTCGGCAAAAAAACAATGATCAAAAGCCGGCTGGGCAGGCTGATCGTCTCCTCGCGGACGAGCCGGACGCTCTATGCCGTCATCAAGGGTGTGGCCTTCTGCTATCTGACGCTCTCACTGTCGTTGCTCAACGCACCGGCCGGCTCATCGACGGCCGACTGGCGCGCCGCGCACGAGCCGGCGTTGCGGCTCGGCGGCCTCTGGCTCGTCTCTTTTACGGTCGTTTTTTGCGTGGTCCGCGCCCTGCCGGTCGTGCGGGACGGACTGGCGCAGATTAAACAGCTCAAAGCAGGGGCCAGGGTCCAGTAGCCGGGGTCCAATGAAGAGTGAACGAACACAGGGACCATGTCAAAACCAACATGGTTTACTTCGTCTTATCTTGACGCCCTGGACCGCGGACCCTGGACCCCGGACCCTATGAGCCCATCCGATCACGTGGCATTTTTCGACGTGGACGGGACGCTGCTGCCGCCCCCGTCCACCGAACGGCGCTTTCTGCGCTGGCTGCTCAACCGGAAGATCATCGGACTCGGCCATTTGCTTCGCGGCGGATGGTCCCTGCTGGCCGATATGCCCTGGTCGGCGGCAAAATTCAAGGCCAATAAAGCCTATCTGCGCGGCGAATCGGTCAAACGCTTTCACACGCTGGGGGCCGAGTTCGTCGCCTCCTCCATTGTCCCGGTTCTGCGCCCGGCCGCGCGGGAGGCGATCGAGCGCCACCGGCGCAACGGCGATCGGATCGTGTTGCTGACCGGCACGCTCGATCTGCTGGCCGGACCGTTGAAGACGGCGCTGGCGATCGATGACGACATCTGCGGCCGGCTCGAAGAGTCCGGCGGCCGGTTCACAGGGCGATCGACTCCGCCCCATCCCTACGGCGAAGGCAAGGCCGAAGCGCTGCGCGAATACGCGAGGCGCACCGGCGTTCATCCTGCGCGCGCCACACTCTACGGTGACGGCTGGAGCGATCTGCCGGCGTTTCGGATCGCCGGGCGCTCGATCATCGTCAATCCTCCCCCGCGGCTTGAACGGTTCGCGAAACAACAGGGTTGGACAGTGGCTCATTGGGAAGACCGATCTTTTTGAGTCTTACGCTTCTTGCTGCAGGCCTCTTCTCGCTCCGGTTTATTCCGCTCGCGCTCCGCACCCGCTCACACCAAGGGGAACGGCGCCGCTCCCCTTGATAATCCCCACCGCCATACTCGTCGTACCCGGGGCTCGCATGTCAAATCGATGCTCGACCACTGGCAATCGCTACACCTCGGTTCTCCGAGTTTCGAGTTTGCCCGTCCCTTGTGTTCTTCCTCTTCAGCTCGACGTGACGTTGTTCGACATTCGCCGCTCGCTTGATTTTACGCGGGAGCACTGCTATGATCGATTCCCGTCGATGGAAGAACGCAGACGCGCGGAGCGGCGGGTCAAGAACCGCGGCTACGCGGATGACCGGCGGCAGTCCCGCGGTCAGTCCTATGCGGGGTTGGATCGGCGCGTGAGTCAACGCCGGATTCAAGACCGGCGTGTCCGCGATCGGCGCGCCGACCCCCTCGACACGCCATCATGAAGATCACCGAACTGTTTCACAGCATCCAGGGCGAGTCGACCTACGCCGGCCGTCCCTGCGTCTTCATCAGAACAACCGGCTGCCATCTGCGCTGCGAGTGGTGTGACACCGCCTACGCCTTCTACGAAGGCGAAGAGATGCCGCTCGATGCGGTCATGGAGCGCGTGCGCGCCTTTGGCTGTCCGCTGGTGGAGCTGACCGGAGGCGAGCCGCTGCTGCAGCGCGAGACGCCCATGCTGGTCGCCCGCCTGCTCAACGAGGGCTACACCGTGCTGGTGGAGACGAGCGGCAGCCTCGACATCGGCCTGCTCGATCCCCGCGCGGTCGTCGTCATGGACATCAAATGTCCCGGCAGCGGGATGACGAAGGCGATGCGCTGGGAGAATCTCGACGCGCTCAAGCCGACCGACGAGATCAAGTTCGTCATCAAGGACCGCGCCGATTACGACTGGGCCGCCTCGATCGTGAGCCGCCACGAGCTGGACCGCCGCTGTCCCGTGCTCTTCGCCCCCGTGTATGACGAGCTGGATCCCCGCCTGCTGGCCGAATGGCTGCTGGCCGACCGGTTGCCGGTGCGGCTGCAATTGCAACAGCACAAATATGTCTGGGAACCCGGGCGCCGTGGCGTCTGACGCCAATTCCGCGCTCAGGAGCCGCGTCGCCGTCCGCCTGGAGGCGACTGCGGGCGCGCTCGCGTCGGCTGCCTCCGATCTCCTGCTGATACCCTGCTGCGAGGGGGAATCGACCCTGCCGGGCGACGCCCGGCCGTTGTCCAAACCGCTGGCGCCGCTGCTGGCCGACCGCATGGAGCGGGGCGAATTCACCGGAAAGGCGAACCAGCTCTCCCTGGCCGATTCGCACGGAGTCACCACGGCCAAGCGGCTGCTGCTGGTCGGGCTGGGGAAGCGGTCCTCAGTCACGGCCGAGACGGTCAGGCAGGCGATGGGGAAAGCAGCCGTGATGATCAAATCGCTCGGCGTGGCCCATGTCGCCGTACCGCTGTTCGGCCCCGGCCTCGGCAAACTGACGCCCGCGGCCGCCGCGCAGGCGCAAGCCGAGGGGTTGTTGCTCGGGCTGTATGACTTCAATCTCTACAAGACGGAGGTGAAACCGCCCCTCACATCACTCGGCCGGGTGACCTGGGTGATTAATGACAGGCGGCAGCTTCCGGTCGTTCAGGCCGCGCTGGAACGGGCTTCGATCATCGCCGACGCCGCGATGCTCGCCCGCGATCTGGGCAACCACCCTTCCAACGTCGCCACTCCCTCCGCCATTGCCGAGCTGGCCCGATCCCTCGCGGCCGAACTGAAGCTGCGCTGCACGATCATGGAGCGGGTGGAAATGGAGCAGCTCGGCATGTGGGCGCTGGTCGGCGTCGCGAGAGGCAGCCAGGAGCCGCCCAAGCTGATCATGCTGGAGTACAAAGGAGGGAGGGCCGACGACCCGCCGATTGCGTTGGTGGGCAAGACGATCACATTCGACACGGGCGGCATCTCGCTCAAGCCGAGCGAGAACATGGAGCAGATGAAAGACGACATGTCCGGCGGCGCCGCGGTTCTCGCCGCCATTCAAGCCGCGGCGCGGCTGAAGCTGCCGGTGAATGTGACCGGCTTCCTGCCGGCCACCGAGAACATGCCGAGCGGCACGGCGCAGAAACCGGGCGACATCGTCAAGACGCTCTCCGGCCTGACGATTGAAGTGATCAACACCGACGCCGAAGGACGGTTGATCCTGGCCGACGCGCTCACTTATGCGGCGCGCCTGAAGCCGAAGTGGCTGATCGACATCGCCACGCTCACGGGCGCCTGCGGCGTCGCGCTGGGCAAGCACGCGATCGGCCTGCTGGGCACGTCGCCCGAGTTGATCGCCGCGCTCAAGGCGGCTGGCGAGGCGACGGGCGAACGGGCGTGGGAGATGCCGCTCTGGGAACCCTATTACGACCAGATCAAGAGCAATGTGGCCGACGTGCAGAACGTCGGCGGCCGGTACGGCGGCGTGATCACGGCGGGCGCCTTTTTGAGCAAGTTCGTGGGCGAGGCGTCGTGGGCCCATCTCGACATCGCCAGCACCGCCTGGATCGACGAGCCCAGACCCTACACGCCCAAGGGGGTGACCGGCGTCGGCGTCCGGCTGCTGATCGAATTTCTCTCGCGGCAGGGGGGCGGCAAGCCGGCGCCCCGCTCCGGCAGGCGTGCACGGCCGGCGAAATCCAGACCGGCCCGCGCGCGGCGCTGACGGCGCGCCCGCGCCTCCGCAGGACAAATCGCCATGCCGACGCCACCCCTTCCAACCGGCCAGCTGCTCGTCGTCGGATTCGACGGCACGGCGGCCACGCCGCGGCTCAAGCGGCTGATCCAGAAAGAGCGGATCGGCGGCGTCATCCTGTTCAGCCGCAACATCGAATCGCCCCGGCAACTGAGCGCCCTGACGGCCGCGTTGAGAAAATCGGCCGGCGAGCGAAGCTTGCTGATCGGCATCGATCAGGAGGGCGGACGGGTGCAACGGCTGCCCAAACCCTTCACGCAATGGCCGCCGGTCAACCGGCTGGGCGCCGCTCAATCACACGATTTGGCCTACCAGATGGGTCAGGCGATCGGCCTGGAACTGTCGGCCGTCGGCGTGAATCTCGATTTCGCGCCTGTGCTGGACGTCGGGACGGCCACGAAGAATCCCATTATCGGCGACCGCGCCTTCAGCCATGACCCGGCCGTCGTGGCGGCGCTGGGGCTCGCCTTCATCGTCGGCCTGCAGGATCAGGGCGTGATCGCCTGCGGCAAGCATTTTCCGGGGCACGGCGACACGTCGGTTGATTCACACAAAGCGCTGCCGGTGGTGACCGCCAAGGCCGATACGCTGCTGGAACGGGAACTCAAGCCCTTCCGCCACGCCATTGAAAACCGGCTCGCCGCGATCATGACGGCCCACGTCCGCTACCTCGCGCTCGATCCCGAGTGGCCCGCCACGCTGTCGCCGGCGATCCTGACCACGCTCCTGCGCGAGACGCTCGGCTTCGACGGCGTCGTCTTTACGGACGACCTGGAAATGAAGGGGATCACCGACCACTGGGCGCCCGAGCTGGCCGCCGTGCAGGCGATCAAAGCCGGCGCCGACAGCGTGCTGGTTTGTAAGGATCCCAACACGCAGGACGCGGTGCTGGAGGAGTTGCGCCGCGCCGTGGCCGACGGCACACTGCCTCCCGCGCGCATTCAACAATCGCTGGCGCGCCTGGACCGGCTCAAGGCGCAATTCGCAGTCGACAAGCGGAAATCCCCGGCCCCGTCCGTCATTGGGTGCGAGGAACATCAGAAACTGGCTCATCGGCTGGCAAAGGCGTAATGGCGACCCGGCGGGTCGCCCGTACAGACCATCACCCGTCACACCGTGTCAGCAGAGGCGCAGCATGCTCCGCCCCTACGACAAAATCAATTCCGTCACCGATTCCAGATAGGGCGTCTGGGGAAAGAGATCAACCGGCAGAATCCGGGCGACCCGGTAGCCGCCGGCTCCGCCTCCCGCTGACAGTTGCTTCAGATCGCGCGCCAGTGTCGCCGGCACGCAGGAGATATAGATCATACGACTCGGCTTGAGGGTCATCAGCGCGTCGACCACACGCCGCCCCAACCCGTCCCTCGGCGGATCGGCCACGATCAGATCCCACCGCTGCGTCCCCTGAGCCAGCTCCTCCACGGTCTCTTCAACGGGCCGCGCGGTAAAACGGACGTTGGCAATTCCCTGCGTCGAGGCATTCTCCCTCGCATCGCTGATCGCCGATTTATTCTCATCAATTCCGTAGAGGCTCTTGGCGGCCGGGGCGAGAAAGAGGCCGAAATTGCCGATCCCGCAGTAGAGTTCCAGGACCGATTCGCGGCCGGTCAGCGACGCGAATGCGGTCACGGTGTCGATCAAAGCCTCATTCTGCTCCGCGTTCACCTGGGCGAACGAGCGGTCGCTGATCCGAAATGACCGGTCCCCGGAACTTGAATGAATTCGATCAACAATCCAGTCGCGTCCCCAGACCCGTCGATGGCCGCTGCGGTCGTAATAGACCTGGCTAACGAGTCCTTCCACCTGTTTCCCGGCTGCGGCGAGAAACGCTTCAACTCGTTTCTTCGGTTCGCCCTGTGTCACATAGCGGCACTGCAGCTCGCCGGTGCCGGGCGCCAGATGCAGGTGGGCCTCCTCCAACGACGGCAGCCTTGTGGCCGGATCGGCCAGCAATGGGCGCAGGGCAGCGATCACATGGTTGAGCGGCGGGGCAGCCACCAAACAGCGGTCAATCGGGACGAGCCGGCGCGACTGTGGCGCGTAAAAACCGATAAACGGCTCCCGATGGGAACAGTCGAGCTTAATTTGAATCCGCGTCCGATACTCATAGGGGCGGGGCGCGCCGATCGGCGGCAGAAGCGGCGGGTCGGTCAGCTTGCCGATGCGCTGAAGATCCTCGCGCAGAATGTCGATTTTGGTCCGTAACTGGGCCGGATAATCCAGATGCTGCCACTGGCAGCCGCCGCAGCGGCCCGCAACCGGGCAGGGCGGCTTGATCCGGTCGGCCGAGGGCTCCACCACCCGCTCGAGCGCCGCTTCGGCGTAACCCGATTTGATGGCCGTGACCCGCGCTTCAACCCGTTCGCCGGGACAGACGCCCTGGATGAAGACCACCTGCCCGTCGATCCGGGCCAGCCCCGCGCCGCCGTCGATCAGTTTGTCGATCGAGGCCGTGATCATCCGGCCGGCCGTCAGGACCGCTCCCATGGCTTCTCCGTTCTTCGGCTTGATCCGTTCCACCGTCATATCAAACCACGCCGGGCCCGCCACTCTCAAGAAGAATCGGTGCCGGGTCGTGGGTCGGTGAGATGCCGTCGCGATAAAGCCGCAGGCGTTGTATCCGGTTTCTACAGGCCCGCAAGGCCGCGGTACTCGATCCGGTGGAGGCATTGAAATACGAATGAGCCAACAGTCAGACTATGATGGCCGATCAATTGCAGAACGCCTCAACCTCATGACTGGTGCCTGCGAAGCGTTGTACAGCTAGGCTTCTTGTCATTCAGACGAAGTGCGGACTTCTTCCGGAAAGGTTGATTGTTGATCAACACATCAAGCCTGACCCCGGCCTTACCGGCCTTAGAAATCGCTGACGCCCCACCCCCATGGGTCAAAAATCCTTCTTTCTTTTTGAGGATCGGATTGATTTCCAAGACTTTTTGGCGTAGCCTCCTCAGGAGGATCAAAAATTAAACCACTAGAACCACGATGAAGCACTCAATTCAACACTTATCTAAAAATGAGCGCGAGTCAGTCAGCCTTAGCGAGGCTCAATACTGGCTCGTTGTGGTTTGGTCTTAGGGGAGACTTTAATGACAGACGTCGTCGTTGTTGTTGGTGCCGGATCGATCGGTCAGGCGATCGCGCGCAGAGTGAGCGCAGGCAAACACGTCCTGCTGTCGGATCTTCGCCAAGACAACGCCGAAGCGGCTGCGAAGGTCCTCAGTGAGGCCGGTTTTGAGGTCAGTACGGCGATCGTCGATGTCTCTACGCGCGAGTCGGTTCATGCGCTCGTCGAGACTGCCGCTTCACTTGGCTCCGTAACCGGCGTCATCCATGCTGCGGGGGTGTCCCCAACGCAGGCATCGCCGGCCACGATCCTAAAGGTCGATCTCCTTGGTACCGCACTCGTCCTTGAAGAATTCGGCACCGTCATCGCTCGCGGTGGAGCAGCCGTCGTGATCGCGTCCCAGTCTGGCCATCGTCTTCCGGCGCTGACACCTGAG
>DATJYI010000086.1:0-8239 GCA_035499635.1 Nitrospiria bacterium
CCGGTCCCCCCATCGGAGTTACGCTTGTCCGCTAATTCGCGTATCGCTCCATCATATCTCCTGCGCTTATCAACCAATGGGGGGGCTTGGGGCGTGGGGGCAACGGAGGACCTTTCACTGCCCCTTCCGCACGGGCCCCCACATATCAATGCCGGGGAGATAGCATCTCGGCATTATAATCAGGGGGAGGTTCCGGTTCCTCCCCCTGATCACCCCCATCGGATGTACGCTTTCAATAATCGAGCGTATCGCTCTGTCGTAACTCCTGCGTCCAACAATCAATGGGGGTTGTCAGGGGGAGATAAAGTCTCCCCCTGACTCTAAATAGATTTCCCCGTCAGAATCTGTTAATGTGGCCACCCATGCAAGAAGACACCGTCGGCATGATGAGGCTCCTCGGCACTCTGACGGCGATCATCGTTCTGATCGCTGCCGCGGTGGTCCTCGTCCAGGCACGGCAGCATTCGGACATTCCCAAGAGCGCGCAGAGAGTTAGCCTCTTCCTGGTCGTCTTTTCCGTGGCGATCATGGGCTACCTGTGGATGGCTCCCGCTCCCGCCACCCCTCCACCTCTTCCCATCTCAAAGGAAGAGGCCGAAGCTCAATTTCGTGAATCCCAAACGGCGCTGCCGACCGATACGCCGGCCGTCATTGTCCAAAAGATGGGCTGCTTCGTCTGCCACAAGATCCCGACCATCCCCAACGCCAACGTCGGCACCAATGGTCCCGTGCTGATGCTCAAGACAACGGCGCCGCAACGGCTGGCCTCGCCCGAATATCAAGCCCGGGTCAAGGCGGGATTCGCGCACGCCACGACACCCCTCGAATATGTCGTCGAATCGATCGTCGACCCTTCCGCCTATATCGTGCCCGGATACGACAAGAGCGCCAACCCAGCGGTGATCCCCATGTATCCGCATTATAAGGATCGCTTCACACCGGAAGCGTTGCAGTTCTTCGCTCTGTTTCTTCTTCAACTGGACGAGAAGATGGCTCGCGACGAAGGCATGCTGGAGAACGCTCCCGCCTCCCGGACGGCCCACCCATGAGTCCGCTCGAGGCCTATCGCGTCACCGTCTTTGGCAAGCAGCCCGGCACCGGTAATCCCGCCGTTGTCGTCCTCGACAGCGGCGGCTGGTCCGATGAGGTGCTCCAGGCCATTGCCGCCAAGGCGGCGGTGCCCGACACCGCGTTCCTTGCAACCGATCCGGTCAATTCCGGCCGTTTGACCATCCGGTGGTTTACCCCGACAACCCAAGTCGGGCTCTGTGGACATGCCACACTCGCCGCGGCCCGAGTGATTCAGGAGAAGACCCGTCAGGATCAGGTGGAATTTCAGAGCGCCAAGGCCCGGCTCCTCGTCACGCGGGAAGGCGACCTGAGCTGGCTGGAGTTGCCGGTCCCGGCGAATGGACCATTCGACGGTTCACGCAATGCCATCGCGGAGGCTCTGCAGATCTGGGGTTCCGAGACGGAGCTGAAGCTGCCGCTCGCGCTGACTCCGGAGAGGGACGTGATCATCCCGTTGTCCGAAGCGGCCGACCTCTACGCCATTGAGCCGGAGATGGATCAGCTGGCCCAACTCGGCCGGGAATTTCACGTGAGAGGCTTTTGTCTGTTGAGCCGGCAGAAACGGGACGCCGCGTCACATTTTTCGCTGCGCTTCTTCGCCCCCCAGACGGGCATTCCCGAAGATCCCGCCACAGGGTCCGTCGTCGGACCTCTTGCGCTGTATGCGCTCACCTATGGTTGGGCCACAAGGGAGCCGATCGTGCGGCTGCGATTCGAGCAGGGTGACGCGGTGAATCTTCCCTGCCGATTGCAGGTGGAGCTGACCTGTGAGGGTGACCGGCCTGTGAGGTTGAGGGTGGGCGGCCTGACGTCGGCGCCTGCGCCCGTCGTGCTGTAATCTCCCCGTCCCGTTCGGAGCATGTTCACTCCCTCGCCTCCCCCCTTCGCTTGCCTCTCACCGGAATGTCGAGTACGATGGTCCGTCGTTCGTCATCGGATGGACTCCCCCCGTTGAGCGGCCGTACGCGGTAGATGAGGACGCTGATCAAAACGACGCTGCGCCGGCTCGGATATGAGGTGAAAAAGCTGCCCCGCCTCTCCTCCGCGCCGAACCTGCCCGATGCCTCGTTCTACACCCCCCTCTTCAGCCCCTGGCTGGTGGATGGACCGTTCAAGCGCTTCTGGGAACTGGCCCGCCCCTACACCCTCGTCTCGGCAGACCGCTGTTACGTGCTCCATACGCTGGCGACACAGGCCCTCTCCGTTCGCGGCGACTTTTGGGAATGCGGCGTGTACAAGGGCGGCACGGCACTCCTGCTGGCCGAGTTGCTCGCGACGGGTGGCACGGCGGGGGCTGCATTGCACTTGTTTGACACGTTCGAAGGCCTGCCCGCCAACGACCCGACGCGCGATCTTCATCAGCAGGGACAGTTCGATGATACGAGCCTGAACGTGGTCAAACGGCGCGTGGGCAGGGAGGGCACCGTCATCTATCATCAAGGCGTGATTCCCGACACGTTTCGCGGCCTGGAGGGTTCCAGGATCGCATTCGCCCACATCGACGTTGATTTATACCGGTCGGTGCGCGACTGCTGCGACTTCATCATGCCCCGGCTGACGCCGGGCGGATTTGTCGTGTTTGACGACGGCGGCTTCCCGTCGTGTCCTGGCGCGCGCCGGGCCGTGGACGAATTCTTTCATGATCGGCCCGAACAGCCGCTGGTGCTCCCGACCGGGCAGGCGATCATCTTCGCCCGGGGGTAGGCGGCCCGACCAGCGTCATCGCTTGATGGCCAGAATCGCCGCGGCCCGATTGGCGCATTCCTTCGCCTCGGCCTCGCGGCCGGTCTTCAGGTAGAGGCCCGCCAGGTTGTTCAGGCTCGTGGCCACGGCGGGATGATCCGGGCCCAGGGCCTTCTCCACAATCAACAACGAGCGCTTGAACAGCGGCTCGGCCTTGTTGTAGCGGCGCTGTGCGATATAGAGCACCGCAAGGTTGTCCAGGCTGGTGGCCACCGCGGGATGGTCCGGTCCCAGGGCTTTCTCCCTGATGGCCAGCGCGCGCTTGTAGAGGGGTTCGGCCTTGGCGTACCGCCTTTGGTCGTAGTAGAGCGCTGCCAGGTCGTTCAGGCTTGTGGCCACCGCGGGCGCGTCCGGGCCAAGGACCTTCTCCTCGATCGCCAGCGCGCGCTTGTACATTTGCACGGCTTCGTAATAGTGGCCCTGGTCATGATAGAACTCCGCGAAGTTATTCAGGCTCTTGGCCGTCGCGGGGGCGTTGGGCCCGAAGTGCTTCTCCGTGATGGTGTGCGCGCGCGTGTAGAGCGGCTCGGCCTTCGCGTACTGGCGCTGATCGCGGTAGAATGCTGCGAGGTTGCTCAGGGCCGTGGCGACCAAGGGATCGTCGGGGCCATAGGCCTTCTCCATGATGGTCACCACGTGCCGGTACAGCGGCTCGGCCTCGGCATACCGGCCCTCTGTGCGGTACAATCGGGCCAGATCGTCCAGGATCGGAGCCACCCTGGGATCGTCCTTGCCATACGTTCGTTCCGCGATGGCCCGCGCGCGCGCGTAGAGCGGTTCGGCCGCCGCATAGCGACCCTGGGTGTATTCAATAACCGCCAGAGTGTCCAGGCTGGTCGCCACGGCGGGATCGTCGGGGCCCTTCGCCTTCACCGCCGCGTCGAGCGCCAGCCGCGCAACCTCCTCCGCGCGGCCGTACTGGCCCTTCTCGTAGAGCGCCATCGCCTCCTTGTTCAGCGCCTCCCAATCGGCGTCCCGCGCAGCGCCGGCCGTGCCAACGCTGCAGATGAGCAAACCGATCAGGAGCGTTGCCGTCCGTCTGTCCATGGCAGGCCTGTCTCATCGCGTCCAGAACATGGGAAGACATCGCCCCGCTGGCCCTTCGCATCCGCACGACAATGGACTCGACTTACACCACACCTGTAATGCTGTTGCTATCCCGAACAACTCAGGCGATCATCAGTCTTACGCCCCTCGCAGGTGGAGGAGGCGGCCGGCTCAATGAGACGCCGGCGGCTTCGGCTCGAAATTCTCCTCCTCCGGAGTCAACGGGGTCATGGATGGGGACGTGTGCGGCGCAGAGGGGGCCGTCGAAGGTTTCTGTGTGTTGCCGTCAGCCTTGCCGGACTCGGGATGCAATCCTCCCGGCTGCGGTTGATCGACGAATTCAATGAGATCGGCCGTCATGGTGACGCGGGGAATGGCAACCAGAATCAGGTAGTACACCGACCAGTCTTCCGTGACGTTGATCAGGGCCATCGCTTTGTGTTCCATTTGACGCCCCAGGTGTTCATACAGATCTGTCTTGGCCTCTGAAGCGGATGGACTGAACAGGGGGATCACCCCCAACAGCCACAGCCCTTTCGACTGCCCCATGGCCCCCGTCTTGATCACTCGATAATTATTCTGGGACAGGTCGACCCGGGTCATCGTGGAGCGGGAGATCCCGCCGGTTGAGACACACCCGATCAGCGACATGGTCACGACCAACGCCAATGTAACGATCTTCACAAGCTCACTCCCTCAGTGAGGGGGGCGGCGTCTCCCTCGCGGAAAACGGGTCAGGCCCCCTTGGAGGATGAATGATCGAGTTATACCAAATCGACCTGACGAAGGCAAGAAACCTTGCATCCGGGAGGGCAAAACGCGTATTGTGTGCGGTTATGAAAGACCAGGCCCCCTCCGGACGATTGCCCCCGTTGATTCGCCCCGATCGGTACCGGATCACACTGACCGTCAATCCGGACGAGAGGGCGTTTTCGGGTTCGGTCCGGATCGAAGTGTGGCTTGCTCAATCGGTCTCCGCCGTGATTCTGCACGCCGTGGAGTTGACGATCCAGAGCGCAACGATCGAATGCGGAAACCAAACACGAGAGGCCGGGCACGCGCACGATCACGAATCGGAAACCATCACGCTGACTTGTCGCGATCCCATTCCGACAGGCCCCGCGACCCTGGTCATCGACTACTCCGGCACATTGAACACACAATTGCGCGGACTCTATGAAGCCCGCGCCACGATCGACGGCCGCGAAGAGAAGTTCGTGTTCACCCAGTGCGAGGCGACCGACGCGCGGAGGATCTTTCCCTGCTTCGACGAGCCGGCGCTCAAGGCGCGATTTCAATTGACTGCCATGGTCCCTTCCCGGCTGACCGCCCTCTCGAACATGCCGGTCGAATCGGACCGCATCGACGGCCCGATGCGCCGGGTACAGTTTCAGGAGACGCCGGTCATGTCGACCTATCTGTTCGCGCTGGCGGTGGCACGGTTCGAGCAAAAGAGCGTCACGGTCGACGGGTGCCGGTTGGCCGTCGTCACGCTGCCCGGTCAACTCAAGTTCGCGGACTTCGCGCTCGACGTGGGCCATGCCGGCCTCAGGATGCTCAACGAGTATTTCGGCCTTCGCTATCCGTTGGCGAAACTCGATCTGGTCGGCCTGCCCGATTTTGCCATGGGCGCCATGGAAAATTGGGGAGCCATTTTTTTCCGCGATTCGAGGCTGCTGGTCGACGACCGGCTCGCCTCGACCGAAACGAAGCGGATTGTCGCCAATGTCATCGTCCATGAGCTTGTCCACCAGTGGTTCGGCAATCTCGTCACGATGGTGTGGTGGGATGATCTGTGGCTCAATGAGTCGTTTGCAACCTGGCTTGCGGTGAAGATCGTCGACCAGTACCGGCCGGAGTGGCAGTCATGGGTGGAATTCCAGCAGGAGAAAGGGGTCCCTCTGAGCATTGACGCGCTCGAGACCACCCGCCCGATCACCGCCGAGGTGACCAGCGCCGCCCAGATCGAAGAGCTCTTCGATCCGCTGACCTACGAGAAGGGCGCCGCCGTCCTCCGGATGATCGAGCAGTTTCTGGGCGAGACCGCCTTTCGAGACGGCATCCGCCGTTACATTGCCGCCCATCAACACGGCAATGCGACGGCGGCCGCATTGTGGGAAGCACTGGAGGCGGCCTCGGGACAGCCGGTCGGCGCGATCGCCCATGATTGGTTTGCGCAGGCCGGTTATCCGTTGGTGACGGTTGGCTCTCTCGCTGACGAGGCGGGAGCTTCAGCTGCCGGCAGAGGACGCTCCGTGCAGGTCGAACAGCATCGATTCCGGATCTCGGCCGACGGGGACCCGGATCACAGCGTCTGGGCCGTGCCAGTTGTGCTGAAATATCACGACACTGCGGGCGTCCACACGCATCGCGTCCTTCTTCGGCAGCGGGTGGAGTCGGTCGCGCTGCCCGGCCAGGGCGCCATCGACTGGGTGTACGGCAACGCCGGCGAGAGCGGCTTTTACCGCTGCCGCATGGGGGGGGCGTTTCAAGAGGCGCTCCTGACGGGGGCGCTGCGACAGCTCAATCCGGCCGAACGGATCGGTCTGCTCGATCATCTGTGGGCGCTGAGTCAGCTTGGCGCCCTGAGCATCACGGAATTTCTGGATTTCCTCCTGGCCTGCCGGGGCGACGACACCCGCGTGGTCGTACAGGCCGTGTCCGGCTATCTGGAGTCGGTGGCCTTTCAACTCACGGAGCCGGACCTTCAATCGGACATGTCCGGCGTGATACGTGAACTGTTCTCCCCGATCTGGGCTCGATTCGGCTGGGGCCCTGATCCCGGAGAGGATGATGAAGCGAGACTCGCCCGTGCCGCCGCGGTGTGGGCGCTGGGACGGGTGGGCAACGATCAGGCGGTGGTGCGCGAGGCGGCGGCGCGCTTCGACCGGATGACGGCCGATCCGTCCAGCATCGATCCCACGTTGGCGACGCCGCTGGCCCGTCTCCGGGCGGCGTGTGCCTCAGGCGAAGACGGCACCGTACAGTATCAACGCTTCGTCGCTCTGCTTGAGCGGGCCGAGACGCCGGAGGCGCGTGAACGCTATCTGCTGGCGTTGGCGGATTTCCCCGATCCTCAGCTTGCCCGTCGCTATTTGGATCTCTCATTGACCGATAGGATCCGCGGACAGGACTGCTGGAAATCGATCCGATATGTGCTGGCGCAGTCGTCCCACCCGCCCGTACAGGCTGAGGCCTGGGCGTTTATGAAGCAGCACTGGAAGCGGCTTCGCGAGAAATGCGGCAGCCTGGGTGCGACGCGAATGATCGGAGGCCTGCGGCATGTTTGGCGGGCGGACTGGCTAGACGACGTCCGTCACTTCTTCGCTGTGTCCGACAACCGGGTTGCCGCCGGCGAGCGGGTCTTGGCACAGACGTTGGAATTTATCCGGATCGGCATTGAGTTCAAACGCCATCAACAGACTCCACTCACGGCCTGGCTCAAGAAACGGCCACACTCTGCATCAGAATCCCATCTGTGACCGGGTTATATGACATTCTCTGACAGAATAACCGCGTGTCGGCAAACAGCCCGTGAGGATGAGTTGTGAAATCATGGGCCGTCATTGCGCTCCTTGCGTCGGGAGCAACAGTCACGCCGTGTGGACCAACATTCGCCGCGGAGAGCCGCTCATTGACGGAGCTGCTGGTGGAAAAAGGCGTCATCACCGGAGAAGAGGCGGAGACGACCCAACAAACGGTGCTGACCAGATGGATCGATCGCATTTTTATTTATGGCGACTTACGACTCCGCGATGCCATCTACTTCTTTAATGACAATGCCAACGGGTCGTACAACAACGGCGTGAATGAGAACCGAGTACGCTTCCGGTTCCGACTCGGCATGGACATCAAGATGAGTGATTTGACCGTGGGCGTCCGTCTCGCCAGCGGGACAGGGCAGCAAACCTCCACCAACCAGACGGAGAACGACCTGTTTAATGGAAAAGACATCTGGATCGACCGTGCCTATCTGAGCTGGCAGGGCTCTGGCAGCCGGTGGCTCACACTCACTGGAGGCAAAATGGCTAATCCCTTTTACACGGTCTACTCGTCCAATATGATGTGGGACGAGGATGTCAACCCAGAGGGGTTTGCTGAACAACTAGCGTTCGGACCGGCGGACCGCGTGCGCCTGTTTTTCAACGCGGGCCAGTTTGTATTGAATGAAGTGGCGATCAACAACCACGATCCCTGGCTGCTTGGCGAACAGGGCGGCGTCAGCGTGGAGTCACCCTCCATGATCATGTCAACCGTAGCCGCGGCCATCTATGACGCCGTCAACGCAAGCGGACAGGGCAGCGATGCTCTGGGAGGAACGGTGCAGCAAGGTAATAGCCGCTTCAACGCCCCCTGCACAGACACGCCCCCCGCCAAC
>DATJYI010000087.1:0-7566 GCA_035499635.1 Nitrospiria bacterium
GACTATTTCATGTCGCCGGATGCCGCGCGCGACTACGGGTTGATCGACGAGGTCATCTCGAAGGCGCCGGTCAGCGAGAAGCGGGACGGGGAGAAGCGGGACGGGTCGGGGATCAAGTAACGGCGGTCGGGCCGGCATCGACTATTGGCAAGAGGGGCAGGGGGGCATCGATCATGGCGAAGGCGGAGAAGGGCGAAGGATTGCGCTGTTCGTTTTGCGGCAAGGGACGCGATGAGGTGCAAAAACTCATCGCCGGGCCGACCGTCTATATCTGCAACGAGTGCGTCGACCTGTGCAACGACATCATCGCGGAGGAGGGGGAGGAGGAGCGCCAGGACGCCGCCTCGAGCCTGCCCACCCCGGCCGAGATCAAGCGGATTCTTGATGAATTCGTCATCGGCCAGGACCGGGCCAAGAAAATTCTCTCTGTCGCCGTGCACAACCACTACAAGCGGGTCAACACCGCGGGCTCGAACGACGGCGTCGAGCTGCAGAAGGGCAACATTCTGATGCTGGGGCCGACCGGCACGGGCAAAACGCTGCTAGCCCAGACGCTTGCCCGCATCCTCGACGTGCCGTTCACCATCGCGGACGCCACGACGCTGACCGAGGCGGGCTACGTCGGCGAGGACGTCGAGAACATCATGCTCAAACTGCTCCAGGCGGCCGAGTACGACGTCGAGCGGTGCGAACGGGGCATCGTCTACATCGACGAGATCGACAAGATCAGCCGCAAGAGCGATTCGCCCTCCATCACCCGGGATGTCTCCGGCGAAGGCGTGCAGCAGGCGCTGCTCAAGCTCATCGAGGGGACCGTGGCCAATGTCCCCCCGCAGGGCGGACGCAAGCATCCCCAACAGGAGTTCATCCAGGTCGACACGAGCGACGTGCTCTTCATCTGCGGCGGCGCGTTCGTGGGCCTGGAGGAGATCATCGAGCAGCGGCTGCACCGGTCGTCCATGGGCTTCGGCGCGAAAGTGACGGGCAAGCGGGAGCGGCGGTCCGGAGATCTCTTCGGCCACGTCGAGCCGGGGGATCTCGTCCGGTACGGCCTGATTCCGGAATTCGTGGGGCGCGTCCCCGTCGTGGCGACGCTCACCGACCTGTCCGAGGCGGCGCTGGTGCAGATCCTGACCGAGCCGAAGAATGCGCTCGTCAAGCAGTACGAGAAGCTGTTCGCGTTCGAAAAAGTCAGGCTGAAGTTCACCGACGGCGCGCTGCAGGCCGTGGCCCGCCGCGCCATGGCCCAAAAGACCGGCGCGCGGGGCTTGCGGGCGATTCTGGAATCGGTGATGCTGGATCTAATGTACGAACTGCCGACGCTCCGGCAGCGCCATCAGCTGAAGGAGTGCATCATCACCGAGGGCGTCATCAGCGGTGAAAGCCAGCCTGTCCTGCTCTATGAGCAGGACCAGGGCATCAAATCGGCCTGAGCGCACGGCCGGGCGCTGACCCGGCGGGAATTAGTAGAGGGGCTCGCGTTGCTCGCTGGGTGGATAGCCCGCGGGAAGATCGAACCTCAGGACACCGCCGCCGTGATCCCAGGCGCGCTGTGGACCGCGGTCTTCATCGCCAGCGCGGGCATTCTCTGGCCGCTGAAATCGTCTGCGCCCTCTCCGCCGGAGGCAAGGGGCGAGCTGACGGCTCTCCCAGTTCTTACCCGATCGGCCGATGACTGCCGATGACGCGCCTGACGATTTCGTTCGCCAGCTCCTCCACCGCGCGGCCGGTTACGTCCAGCACGATCCATCCGGGATGCTGGGCGAAGAGCGTCTGACTGTAGGCCATTTCCTTCATAACGTAGTCCATGTCGGCATAGTCGATCGCCATGCCGCTTTTGACCGGTAGATGGCGGATGCGGGCCTTGCGGATCTGCACCAGCCGCTGGGGATCGATGATCAGGCCGACGATCCGCCGCTGGTCCATGGCAAACAATTCATCCGGCGGGGCGATGCCGTAGACGATCGGCACGTTGGCCACTTTCCAGCCCTCCCGGGCCATATAGATGCTCAGCGGCGTTTTGGTCGTGCGGGAGATGCCGACCAGGACGATATCCGCCTCGCCCAGCGTCTGCGGATTCTGCCCGTCGTCGTGCTTGACGGTGAAGTCGACCGCGTCGATCCGGCGAAAGTAATCCTCGTCGATCCGGTGCAACAGCCCCGGTTGAGAGAGCGGCAGGCGGTTCAGGTGCGTTTCAAGCTGTTCCAGCAGGCTGCCCATCAGGTCGACGGCCGGCACCTTCTGGCGGGCCGCCCGGCGCCGCAGCACCGCGCGCAGTTTCGGCGAGATGATCGTGTAGACGATCAGCGCGTCCTTCTCGACCGCCTCCTTGAGCAGCGCGGCCACCTGCGGCTCCGTGCGGACGTCCTGACGCCGCGTGAGAATCACATTGGCCGTCTCGAACTGGGAGAGCGCGGCCAGGACGACTTTCTCCGCCGTCTCACCGGTGGCGTCTGAGACCACGAAGACGTGGCGGTCGGCGGGGGTGAACATGCCGTTCTGCTCGGCGGACATGGCCGAGCATAGCACCGGCGGCTGTGGGGGGTCAATTGAAGATGGGGGTGACTGCTGGCGCAATCAGTCACCCCCATGCCCCCATGCGTGTACTGCTGGTTCAGTGTGATGTGGGTGACTGCTGGCGCAATCAGTCACCCCCATGCCCCCTGCGCGAACTCTTGTACTTTGATGTGGGGGTGGCTGCTGGCGCAAGCAGTCGCCCCCATACCCCCGGCGTGAACTCTTGTAATTTGATGTGGGGGCTGCTGCTGGCACAAGCAGTCACCCCCACGCCCCAAGTAGTCCCGATCGAATGGCTCTGTGATACGATGGGTCGTCATGCGGACCGTCATGACGCGCACTCGATTTGTTCGCGTGGCTCTATATCTGTTTTCATCACTTGCTGCCTTAGTTGTGACCGCCTGCTCCTCCACCCCGCCGCCGAACACGCTGGTCGTGGCAATCGAAAGTTCGCCCATCACGCTCGATCCCAGGTTCGCGACGGATGCCTATTCCGAGCGAATTACCCAGCTCCTGTTCAATTCTCTAGTCAGGGTGGACGCCGCGTTTCAGGTCGTTCCGGAGCTGGCCCTTTCATGGACGCAACCCGCCCCACAAACCTACCGCTTCGTCCTGCGCCGGGGCGTGAAATTCCATGACGGCGCGGAGCTGACGGCCAACGACGTCCGCTATACCTTCGCCTCGATCCTCGATCCTGCGACCGCGTCGCCTTTTCGGTCTGTCTACGGCATGATCGACAGGATCACCGTGACCGGCCCGTACGAGATTGAATTTCATCTCTCCGCGCCCCACGCGCCGTTCCTGGTCAATCTCGTCCGAGGGATCGTGCCTGCCCGTCTGGCGTCGCGGCGGGACGAGTTTGCCCGCCATCCGGTCGGTTCCGGGCCATTCAGGCTCGTCCGGTGGGCGCCCGACGACCGGGTGGTGCTCGTGGCGTTCAAAGACTATTTCGACGGCGCCCCGTCCCTTGACGGCGTCATCGTGAAGATCATCCCCGATGAAACGATCCGCCTGCTGGAATTGCAGAAGGGCACGATCGATCTCGTCCAGAATGCGATCACGCCCGAGGTGCTGCCGTTGCTGAACGCTTCCGGCCGGTTTCGCGTCGTCGTCTCGCCCGGCACCACCTATACCTACCTTGGTTTTAATCTGCGCGATCCAGTCTTGTCCGACGTCCGGGTGCGGCGCGCGATTGCGCTGGCGATCGACCGGCCGGCGATCATCCGCACGCTGCTCGGAGGACTGGCGGAGCCGGCCACCGGCCTGCTGCCGCCGGCCCTTTGGGCCTATGAGACCGAAGTCACCCGGTATGATTTTGATCCGGTGCGCGCCCGGCGGCTGTTGGATGACGCCGGCGTCGTCGATCCGGACGGCCCAGGGCCGCAGCCGCGTCTGCGGTTGACCTTCGACACCTCGCAGAATGATCAGGCCCGCCGGATCGCCGAGGTGATCCAGCAGCAACTGGCCCAGATCGGCATCGACCTGACGATCCGCAGTCACGAATGGGGCGCCTTCTACGCCGACATCAAGGCCGGCCGGTTCCAGCTCTACACGCTCTCCTGGGTCGGGATCGTCGACCCGGATCTCTATTTCGAGGTCTTTCACTCCTCCAGTCTTCCGCCGGCCGGCTCCAACCGGGATGGCTACGCCAACCCGGCCGTCGACCGGCTGCTCGAGCGGGGCCGCCGGTCGGCCGACACGGCGGAGCGGCGGGCCGTTTATCGAGAGGTGCAGCGGATCGTCGCCGACGATCTGCCCTACGTGAGTTTGTGGTATCCTACAAACGTGGTGGTGTTGAGCAAGCGGGTGGAGGGATTCGTGCCGTCGCCGTCGGGCGACTGGACCTCCTTGGCCCGGGTCACACTGCGACATCCCTGAGCTTCCATTGATGCGGCGAAGATCGACGCAACCCATCATCGGCGTGACATCGGACTTTAACGCCGGCGACAAGGACCGCCCCGGCGGACGCGAGCCGACCTATTTTCTCCGCGCCAGGTACGTGCAGGCGATCGAAGCGGCCGGCGGCCTGCCGCTGATTCTGCCGATCACCGACCATAGAAAAGAGATCGGGAGGCTGCTCGATCTGGTCGACGGCCTGCTCCTCACCGGCAGCGGGCCCGATCTCGATCCAAAGCTGTACAACGAGACCAAGCGCTATCGCTTCAAGGTGATGAGCCGGGAACGGACGGGCTTCGAGCTGGCGCTGGCCAGGCAGGCGTGGGAGCGGGAAGTGCCGACGCTGGGGATCTGCGGCGGCATGCAGCTCTTGAACGTCGCCGCCGGCGGCTCGCTTTATCAGGATCTGCCGGGGCAGCTCAAGACGCTCCTCAAGCATCAGCAGCAGGCCTACGCCACCGAGCCCTCCCATTGGGTTGAAGTGGAGCCGGGCACGAAATTACGGGAAATCGTGAAGGCGCCGAAGATCCGGGTGAACAGCTCGCACCATCAGGGGGTCAAATCGGTGTCGGCCGATCTGGTCGTCAACGCCCGGGCCGAGGACGGCGTGATCGAGGGAATCGAAGCGCCCGACCATCCCTTTCTGGTCGGCGTGCAGTGGCACCCGGAATTTCTCTATACCTCCGACCCGATCAGCCGGAAACTCTTTACAACCCTCCTGGCGGCCGCCGGCCGGCGGCGATAGTAATACTACGATAGATACTGTTTGATAGAGTCAGGTGTGATGAATCTGTAATGACCTGTCAGGCAATGTCGGGTCACATCAGAATCAACATTTCCACCGGATAAGTCCTTGCCTTGAGGAAATCCCAGATTTAACGATTCCGTCTTGAAAGTATCGAGGTCGGCGATGATGGGGGCCGATCATCGATTACACCTACAATTCTTTGTCTTTGAGAAACACTTTTATTTAACGATTACCGAAAGCCACTATTGATCTGATCAGAGTAATCACAATGGTAGCAAGGGAATAGAGGTGGCCTTCATCTGTACCACTCTAGCATATCAATGAGATTGTACAGGAAGACGGTTGGTATCCGGTCCAGCGCCTTTTTAGGGGGTAATCTTCCTCACTATAGGTATTTGCCTCAAGATAGTCACTGATACATAAGATAATACAAAAGTCGTCGCAGCAGTTAATGGTACGATGAAAATCGGATGTTTTTGATAACAGTTTAGCGTAAAACCTAAATATCCATATCCAAGTAGATCAATAAATATAGGATGGATTAGATAGATTCCCAGGCTGGCGAAGGATATAGATTCGATTATTGATAATAATCGCTCGTTTGAGAATGCACGAACATTGACGACAATGTATTTAATAAGAACAAATATGGTTACGGATGATATTACGATTTGCGGTGAAAGATAATCATAATAATTATTAGAAAATATTCCATTATTACGAACAATCAACAAATAGGTTCCAGTAATTGTGATAATTACACACCCCACAGAAAGGAAGCCTGCCGCTACCGCGCTTCGCTTTGTTAATTGGATTTTTCCTAATAGCAGCCCTAATACGAGGTAGCCGGAAAATCCAGAAATAGCCAACAAATCAATTCTACTCATTACTCCAGTTATCTTTTCCACTGTTGGAATGATTGATGCAGCAAGGAACCATATTAAAATATAATAATAGAGAAGCGATTTGCTGGATTGTTGCACTACAACTCTTAAAATTGGCATGATTAAATAAATCCCAATTATTGCATAAAGAAACCATAGGTGATAGTAAGTTGGAGTGAGCACTATTTCATAGAGCTCATAAATCGAGATTTTCGGCCACTCCCTATAGTAATCATTCCATGGGATGTAAATAAGTGACCATACTATAAGAGGAATTCCGACCTTGTTAAACCTTTTTTTAAAAAAAATGTTCAATGGTTCATCTTTTTCCAGAAGAAGGTATCCAGAGAGCATGAAGAATATTGGAACGGACATTCTTGCCGATGAGTCAAATATATTCCCGATCATCCAGTGAGACTTTGGTAGCATGTTGTATTTGGTTAACAGTGGGGCAGAAGTATGAAGAATCACCACGCAAAACGTTGCTACCACCCTGATGTATTCAACCCATATCTGTCTGTTTGTTGGTTCCAAGGCTTATTCCCTTAAGTTGAGGCAGTTTGGATTAGTGAATCCCCAATTGGTCAATTGTGCCTCGAAGTCATGGCTTGTTGTAGTCTAAATTCTTCCTTCTTTACGTCCTGTTTTCTGACTGCATTTGAATCTTTCAACTCTGTCTTTGATCCGGTTTATGCGGAGCAGGTCACGTCAAGTATAGTTCAAATGTTGATTGCTATCAGTAATGCACTCTACAAATTAAATTCTATCAACTGAAGAATACCGGAGGAAGTCCTCACCGCAAAGTCCACCTGCATTTCACTCAGCTGTAAAACACCAAGATTTGATGGAAACTGAAAGTAATAGAGGATAACACCTGAATTAAACCGCGCCGCGGAGCTGCGTTGGCATGAATGAATTGTTAGGCCAACGGCTGCATGCACTGGTCATCACTTGGGAGCGAGTCCGCCGTACCAGTAGGCTGCTGTGACCCCTCCATCCATGAGAAAGTCGCTGCCGGTGATAAACGCCCCGTCAGGCCCCATCAAGAGAGCGCCGACAGTGCCGACCTCATCTGGGGTCCCGGCACGGCCAACCGCAGACAACTCAATCATGCGCTTATACCCTGCACCACGCGGGCCCTTCAGTTCGTCCTTGGCGAGAGGTGTGATGATGATGCCGGGGCTGATTGTGTTGACCCGCGCGCCGCGCTGCCCCCATTTTACCGCCTCGGCCATGACCCGTAGCGAATTGCCGCGCTTGGCTATCTGATATGCGTGGAGTGAATCTGTCACGCGTTCTGGTTGGAGCATCGGCAGTGCGAGCAACTTGTCAGCGGGTGTGGTTGCGAGTGCCTTGTCTTGCTCAGGTGTCAGCGCCGGGAGACGATGGCCAGACTGGGACGCGATCACGACGGCTGCTCCACCGCGAGCGATGACGGTGCCGAATTCTTCAAGGACGAGTGCGGTACCAAGGAGATCGACCTTTAGGATCGTGGCCGGCGAGGCCTGCGAGGGGGACACC
>DATJYI010000088.1:0-9223 GCA_035499635.1 Nitrospiria bacterium
GGAGACGTCATCTCCCCCTGACAACCCCCATTGGTTGTTGGACTCGGGATAGACGAAGGATCTATACGCTCGAATATGGCTTGCGTTTCTCGGCGAGATATTGCCGCGCGTACGCGACGTAAGCTGACCAGGCGTGGGTGATGTAGGCCAGTTCTTTCTCTGAGACGGGGCGCACCACCCGTCCGGGGACGCCCAGCACCAGTGAGCGGGGAGGAATCACGGCCCGTTCGGTGACGATGGCGCCCGCGCCGATAATCGATTCGCTGCCGATCACGGCGCCGTTGAGAATGATGGAGCCCATCCCGATCAGGGAGCGATCGTGAACCGTCGCGCCGTGGACGATCGCCCGGTGGCCGACCGTCACCTGGTCACCCAGCACGACCGGTTTGCCGGCGTCCACGTGCAGGACGGAGTTATCCTGGATGTTCGTCTCACGGCCGATCATGATCGGCGCCAGGTCGGCCCGGACCACGACGCCGAACCAGACGCTTGACTCCGGGCCCATCGTCACCTGCCCCAGCAGGCTGGCGTTGGGGGCGATGTAAGCGGTTGGATCGATCCGGAACGCGTCGGGGAGCAGCGTATAGTCGGCCATGCGCGGATCAGACGGCGGAGATGACCCGTTTCAAGCGTGCGGCGACTTCCTCCGCGATCGGCTCCAGCTGGGGCCGGTTCAAGCGGCCCAGCGCAATCTTTGGATCGACCGCGCTCACGACCGTCCTGCCGTCGTCGGCCCGGTAGACGATCACGTTGCAGGGCAGAAACATGCCGAGCTCCACCTCCTTCTCCAGCGCCTCGTGGGCGAGCGTCGGATTGCAGGCGCCGAGAATTTTGTAGGGGCGGAAGTCGACATTCAGTTTTTTCTTCAGTGTTTCCTTGACGTCGATCTCGGTCAGCACGCCGAACCCCTCCTTCTTCAGTTCGTCGGTAACTTTGGCGATCGCCTGGTCGTAACTGAGTGCAGTGGTCTTGGCAAGTCCTAAGGTCTGTGTAGCCATCATAACTCCTTTATGTGCATCTTAGTCTGCGTTTCGCTTTTGCCTGTCCTAGCCCTGATCATTCCGCGTCGCGTTGATTGGATCGGGGGAAGAGATCCTCAACTCCCCCTAACTCTCATGCCGGCCGCTCGCTCAGATGGGGGAGAGCGCCGCTTTCTCCCCCCATGCCCCCCATCGGATTTACACTTCACGCTCTTCAGTCAACGCGTATCGCTCTGTCGTTCCTCCCACATCAATTAACGCACCACGCGATACCACTGGCTCAGCCAGGCGGGGGAGAAGCCCAGCCGGAAGGCGAGCAGCAGCAGGCTGTTCCTGACCGACGTCCACAGCACGCCCTCATGCTCCCAGCGACGGGCCGACGTCGTGACGGCCGCCGGCAGCAGCACCAGCCGGCCGACCCGTTTGAGCCGGCCGACCAGATCGACGTCCTCCATCAACGGCCACGGGGGAAAGCCGCCGATCAACTCAAAGACCGACCGGCGCATGAACAGCGCCTGGTCGCCGTAGGGCAGGCCGAAAAAACGGCTCCGCAGATTGGCCCCCCAGGCGATGAGTTGCAGCGCGCGGCGGGACGAGGCGAACCGCAGCCGGAAGGCGCCGCCGGCGACCGTGTCGTCGAGCAGCGCGCGCCGCACCTGCTCCAGCGCCGAGGGGGGCAGCGCGGTGTCGCCGTGCAGGAAGAGGAGGATGTCACCCCTGGACTGCTGGGCGCCGACGTTCATCTGGTTGGCCCGTCCCCGCGCGCCCAGGAAGACCTTGTCGGTGAATTGCCGGGCCACGTCGACGGTTTCGTCGCGGCTGCCGCCGTCAACCACGATCAGCTCGACGTCCGGCTCGGTGACCAGCGGACGGAGCGCGGCCGTCAGCGAGGCCGATTCCTCGAGGACCGGCACGATGATCGACACCAGTGGACGCGTGACGGACATGGCGTAGCCTACTGACTGCTCAAATGAATTGTCAACTGTGGGGGATTCGCGCCGGATATTTAATGTGGGGGCCCGTACGGATGTGGTAGAGCCGAGTCATCGGTTCAATTCCCCACAAGCCTTGCTTGTGGGTTGGCGATCCCCCCATCGGATTTACACGTTATACTCTGCGTTTTTCACGCGCATATCCAGGCATATTGTTGTGCTGTACATCATGAGTCAAACAATCAATGGGGGCTAGGGGTGTGGGGGTATCGGAGGAGCGACTGCACCGCACAGACCCCCACATATAATGATCGGGGGGAGATAGTGTCTCGTCATTAAAATCAGGGGGAGGTGCCGTTTCCTCCCCCAGGGCATTAAACTGTGGTGGCTGCCGCCCCCACACCCCTGCCCATCGGATATACGCTCCCCTTGTCTAATCCGAGCGTATCGATCCATCGTACCTTCCGCGTCAAACAATCAATGGGGGCCAGGGGTGTGGGGGTATCGGAGGAGCGACTGCACCGCATGGACCCCCACATATAATGATCGGGGGGAGATAGTGTCTCCCCCCGCATCCAATAGTTCAAGCGCGGGGGAGCGGGTCGGGCAGCGCGGCGGAATCGACCGGATAAATGACGAACCCCGTCAACGGCTTCGGCAGAAAATAGGTCGTCTTGCGCGGCATGCGGCCGCCGGTGCGTGCGATCGTTTCGATGGCGTCGATCGGCGTCGGGTTGAGCAAAAAGGCCAGTTGCGCCTCGCGGCGCGCCACCAAACCGGCCGCTTGCGCGGCATCCTTGACGTACCGGAGCTGACCGGCGGCCACCGCCGTCTCCTCCTGCAGATTCAACAACGCCTCCAGAATGTCGGTCTGCAGAATCCGCACGTCCAGTTGCGCCGCCGCCGGTTCGTTGCAGGTGAGCACCCACGCCCTCGTGGGCATCCCCGCACCGCCCGATCCGCCCGATCCGGTCAATCCGATCAGGCCGAACGTCGGCTGTGTCTGGCCGTGGAGCTGCATGGCGTCGAGCAGCGGCCCAAGGGCCTGGTGCGATCCGGGATCGGCCCCCGCGCGGGCGGACGGGACGGACACGACGGAAAACTGCTCCTTCAACCGGTCAAGCAGCCGGTCGAGATCGAACGCCGGCAGGCCGCCCAGCACGCGATGGGTCGGCAGGATCGAGAGGCCCGGGTCGTGACCGGCCGCGATGAAGGCGAGGCAGAACTCCGCGGCGGCCCCGGCCGCCTCGCGGGCGCGCGGATCGGCCGCGATCTCCCGGCGGTAATTCAGCGCCGTTTCATACCGGTGATGGCCGTCGGCAATGAGCAGCGGCGCCTGCGCGATCAGGCCGCTCAGCTCGCCGATGAGCGCCGGGTCGGTCGTCCGCCAGAGCTCTTGCGTGAGCGTGTCCGTGACGGCCCGGCCCGCCGGTTCCGACGCGCCGATCGCCTTCTCCAGCAGCGGCCGGAGCCGACCGGCCGGGTCGGGAGCCAGCAGCAGGATCGGGCTGAAGTGAGCGCGGCACTGCCGGAGCAGGTTCAAGCGGTCCTGCTTGGCCGACGCGAAGGTCAGCTCGTGGGGGAGGATCTGGCCCGTTTCGAACGGCTCCGCCCGGACCAGCGCGAACACGCCGATCAGGATCTTCGTCCCGCCGCCGGGCGGCGAGTAGCGGATCGACGACGGATAGACGGCGGGACGGTCATCCTGGATGAAGGTCTCGTCGCGCCGCCAATCGTCGAAATGGCGGGCGGCGCGCAGATAGCGGTTGTCCGTCTCCGAATCGGCCGGCCGGATCCGGTTCAAATCGATCCGGATCATGTTCTTCGGATGGCGGTCGTAGTAGCGGGCCTGCTCCTCTTCGGAAATGACGTCGTAGGGCGGCGTCAGCAGCGGGGTGAGATCGGGGAAACGCGCAGGGTGATAGCGGACGGCGCGGAACGGGCAGATCAGCGGCATGGAGGGCGGATCAGGGTGACGCGGAGCGGCGGATGAGCCGGTTAATGATCACGGGAGACCACGTACTCGGCGATCAGCTCAAGCGCGTCCCGGTGCGGTGAAGAGGGGAAGAGGCGCAGCTCCTGCACGGCCTGCTCCACGAAGTGGCGCGACCGGTCGAGCGCGTAGGCGACGGAGCCGTACTGCGCCATCAGCGTGATGATTGTGCTGAGGCCCGGCTCGCCGTCGCCGGCCGGTCCCACGCCGTCTCGCCCGCCGTCTCGCCCGCCGTCTCGAATGATCCGCTCCACGGCGGCGCGTTCCTCGGGCCCGCACGCCGAGAGCAGATGATAGAGGGGCAGCGTGATCTTCCCTTCGTGCAGGTCCTTCCCGATCGCCTTGCCCAGCTTGTCCGGCCGCGCGGCGTAATCGAGCGCGTCGTCGGCCAGCTGAAACGCGAGGCCCAGCCACCGGCCGAAGCGCGTCAGCCCCTCGATCTCCCGTGGCGCCGCGCCGCTGATCATGGCGCCCAGCGCGCAGGCGGCCGACATCAGGGAAGCGGTCTTGTGGTCGATGATCGTCAGAAAGTCGGTTTCGGTGATGGCGACGTTGTCGTGCAGCGAGAGCTGGAGCATCTCCCCCTCGACCATTTTGCGGCAGGCGTCGGCCAGCAGCGACTCGATCTCGCTGTGGCCGAGCCGGAGGACCTGTTCGAATGCGCGCGTGTAAAGGTAGTCGCCGACGAGGATGCTCGCTTTGTTGCCCCAGAGCAGCCGGGCGGTTTCATGGCCGCGGCGCAGGGCCGCCTCGTCCAGGACATCATCATGCAGGAGCGCGGCGGTATGGATGAATTCCACCGCGCTGGCCAGGATGATCTCGTACTCCGGCACGCCCCCCTGCCGGCAGAGCCGCGCCGCGAGCATGAGCAGCAGGGGACGGATCCGCTTGCCGCCGCTTTGCAGCAGGTGGCCAGCCACACGGTTGATCACGATCACCCGCGAGTCAACGGAGCGGACGATGTGCGATTCGACGGCCTGCAATTCCTCCCGGTAGGCGTCCCAGACCTGATCGATGGCGGTGAAACTGGCGGCCGGCAGCGCCACGCGGGGGGATTCGGCAAAGGGGGGCGTCATGGGCGCTCCATACTAGCGGGGAACGGTTCGGGTGTCAAGCGGGCGGGGCGGGCTTGACAGGCGCGGGCGCGATGCATAAAATATAAATGATAATAAAAACCGTTTTCAATAAAAATGCGACCCCAACCACGCGCCGCCGTCCTCAAACAGCAGATCTCCAAGAACCACCTCCGGTTCACTCGGCAACGGCAGGAGATCTTCAGGGCCTTCACCGGCATGGCCCGCCACGTCACGGCGGAGGAGGTCTACCGGGAGGTGCAGAAAAAGGACCACCGGGTCGGCCTCTCGACCATCTACCGGACGCTGGGCCTCTTCTGCCGCTTCGGGCTGGCCGAAGCGCGCCAGTTCGGCGACGGCCACACCCGGTTCGATCCCGTCTACGACAAGCACCACCACGATCACCTGATCTGCACCGAGTGCGGCGGGATCACTGAATTTGAAAACCAGCACATCGAACGGCTGCAGGAACAAGTGGCCCGACGCCACCGGTTCGTGATCCATCAGCACAAGCTGGAGCTCTACGGCCTGTGCGCGAATTGTCACGACCGCGCGTCGGGACGGAAAGGATAAGATGAAATTTCGTGTGACAGGACGAGGACGGGGGGGCGGATTGGCCAGGCGGCGGGCGGCAAGGCTGGTCTGGCTGCCCGGGATGCTGATCATCTGGTTGCCGGTTGCGATCCTTGCGTGGCCGCCGGGGGCCGCCCCGGCGCGGGCCGATCAGGAATTGACCGTGACGATCAAAAACCACCGGTTCGACCCGCCGGAAGTGCGGGCCAAGGCGGGCGAGGCGATCATCCTGAAGGTGACCAACGCGGACCCGACGCCGGAGGAATTCGAAAGCAGCGCGCTCAACCGGGAGCAATTGGTCCGGCCGGGCCGCACCGTCACGGTCCATCTGCCGGCGCTCAAGCCCGGATCCTACGACTTTTACGGCGAGTACAATCCCAAGACTGCCACCGGACGGCTGATCGTCGAATAGCCCGGCCGCCCGGACACCCACGCGACGGACCCACGATGCTGGCCACATTCGTCATCACCTGGCGTGAAACCATTGAGGCCGCGCTCATCGTCGGCATTCTGCTCGCCTATCTGCGCAAGATCGGCCATCGTCATGAATTCCGCTACATCTTCGGCGGCGCGGCGGCGGCCGTGGTCGCCAGCATCCTCTTTGCGGGCGCCTCCAGCCTGGCGACGCGGCTCGTCGAATGGATCGGGGAGGAGCTGTTCGATGCGCTGATCCTGCTGGCGGCGGTGATCGTGCTGACCTATATGGTGGTCTGGATGCACCACAATGCCAGGGAAATCAAAGGCGAGCTGCTCAGCAAGGCGGACCAGGCGCTGGCCCGCCGCCAGCTCTGGGCCCTCGGCACGCTCGCCTTCGTCGGCGTCTTCCGCGAGGGGGTGGAAACGGTTCTCTTTCTGTGGGGGTTGTTGCTGCAGGCGGGGCCGGTCAACAATATGACGCTGCAGGTGGCGGGCGGACTGGGCGGGGTCGCGCTTGGCGTCCTGATGGCCTGGCTCTTCTTCAAGGGCTTCGGCCATCTCGATCTCAGGCCGTTTTTCAAGGTGACCGGCTTCCTGCTGCTCTTCATCGCGGCGGGGATGCTGTCATCAGCGGTGGGCCGGCTGATTGCCGGCGGCTGGCTGCCGCCGTTGATTGAACCGGTCTGGAACACCGCCTGGCTGCTCAACGAACGGAGCCTGGTCGGCTCGTTGGTGGCGGGTCTGTTCGGCTATCGCTCCCATCCCTCGCTGCTGGAACTGCTCGTCTATGCCGGATATTTTCCGCTGGTGCTCTTTTGGCTGCGCAAAGAGCATCATGATCTTGCGCAATAATTGATCCGCGTCGCGGCTGAGGCCGCTCGCTCAGATGGGGGGAGAGACCGCTTTCTCCCCCCATAGCCCCCCATCGGATGTACACATTCCCGCCAATACGCGTATCGCTCTTCCGTACCTCTTGCGGACAACAATCAATGGGGGTGGTCAGGGGGAGATAGAGTCTCCCCCTGACTTTAATCGAACCGCCCCGTTCGCGATCACTACAAAATGCAACCGCCCGACGTCCGCTTCACCCAACTGTTGTAATTCCGGCGGCAGCGCCGTCCAGACGTGCGGCAGCGCACGGTCGTCGATCACACAGAGTGCCGGCTCGCTCTGCGCCAGATAGCTCCGGACTTGCTCGGGCGTCTCCAGGTCGTCGAACCGGTGCTCGGCGTAAAAATTCAGCAGGCCGGGCCGCACCTTGTAAATCGCCATCGCCTTGACGTCGTCCTTATACTCACGGAGAAAGGCCCCCAGCCGCGTGGGCGCCTCCACGTCATCGAGCCGCACGATCGCCACCCTGGTGCAGCTGAGCGCCAGCGCCGCGGCCACCGTCAGCGCCGCAAAAAATCGGAGGGGGCGCGGTTGCCGGACGGCCAGAAAGGTGACGACCCCAGCCAGCGCGCTCGCGACGCCCGCGCCAATCACCGCCCAGGAAGGAATGTGTGGCGGCAAGAGGTGCCCCGCGGCCGCGACAATCGCGGCGACCGGATAGAGCGCGATGGCGGCGACCGTCAACCGGCCGAGCCAGCGGCTGCTCCCGCGAGTCTCGCGGCCGGTCGGCATCAGCGACGTATTCTCCTTGGCCCCCCACCATGCCGCCCACCAGCCTCCGACGATCAGCGCGAGCCCGGGGAAGAGCGGCAACAGATAAATGACCAGCTTGCCGCTCATGACCGACAGGAACAGAAACAGCCCCAACGTCCAGCTCACCAAAAAGGGATGCCGCCAGCCGAGCGTCTCCCGCTGGTGCCACAACCAGAGAAAGGCGGCTGGCAGAAAAAGCAGCCACGGCAGGATTGTGACGGGAAACGTATAGATGTAATAGTACATGGGCCGGCCGTGCGAAAAGGAGTTGATGGCGCGCCCGAAGCTTTGCTGAAGGGTGATGACTTCGGCGTACCCCATCCCCGCCTGGAGGACGGCCGGAATCAACCAGGGGAGGACGACGGCGAGGGCCAGCAGCGTGCCCGTGAACGGCCGGAGACGCATCACCGCCCGCCAGTCGCGTTGCCAGAGCACGACGCTGCCGACGATAAACGCCGGAATCACCGGGCCGATCGGCCCCTTCGTCAGGAAGGAGAGGCCGACCAGCGGATAGATGGCAAGCGCCCAGCGGCCCGCGGCCGCGGAAGACTCCTCCTCCAGCTCCGTGAACCGGATGAAACAATAGAGCGCCGCCAGGAGGATCAATGTCAACGGCATATCCATCCGGGTGATCTGCGACGACAGCGCGAAGAGCAGGCTCGTGGCCAGCACCCCGGCGGCGAGCAGGCCGGCGCGCGCGGAGAACAGCCGCCCGCCCATCCGGTAGGTGAGCCAGAGGCAGCCGATCGCCGACAGCGTCGACGGCAGCCGCAGCCAGAGCGGGATCAACGTGCCGGTCAGGAGCGCGGGCAGGGCCGAGAGCCAGAAATAGAGCGGCGGCTTTTCGGTGTAGACCGCCCCGTTCAAGTGGGGCACCAGCCACTGGCCGTCGACCACCATCTCGCGGATGATCGTGCCGACCAGCGGCTCGTCGACGCCCCAGAGCTCCCGTGGCACCAGCCCCAGAAAAAGCAGAAAGGCCGACAGGCCGATCAGCGTCCACCGGTGGCCCGCCGGCATGGCCGCGATGACGGAATCGCCCGCGCCGCCCTGCGGCGTCAGGGGCAGGGGATCACGATGGCCGTTGCGCATTCTGCCGGCCGATCAGCATGAGATTGCGAACGTAAATGACGGTGCCGAGCGATTGTCCGAGGATGAAAACCGGGTCGCGCTGGTGGACGGCGTAGAAGAGCAGAACCAGGCTGCCCCCGATGCTCCAGTACCAGAATTGCACCGGAATGACGCTCGCCTTCCGCCGCTCCGATACGATCCACTGAACGATGAAGCGCATGAAGAAGAGCCCCTGGCCGATCAGGCCGATGAGCAACCAGAGATGTACGGACATGAGCGCGCCTCCGTTGATCATATTTGGGGGCCCGTCCGGTTCGCCGCAGGCGAATCCTCCGATGCCCCCAAGCCCCGGGCCACCACTATTCTACCTATGGCCGCTTGGCACCCTTGAATTTCTTTATTTTAAATGCGGGGGCCCGTGCAAAAATGGATCCGTGATTAAGGATTATGGGATAATGGGTAAGGAATTATTTTTAACTCTTATCCTTAATCCCATAATCCCTGCCCCGCATTAAATTAACCCGATCGTGAAATATTCGC
>DATJYI010000089.1:0-2216 GCA_035499635.1 Nitrospiria bacterium
CGGCATCTTCAACGCCTACTGGGAGCCGTTGACGTTCGAACTGCCGCCCGTGTCCGACGGCCTGACGGAACGGTGGCGGCGCTGCATCGACACCGCACTGCCGTCACCCGACGACATCGCCCCCTGGGAGACGGCGCCGGCGGTGGAGCAGGCGTCGTACGTCGTGCAGCCGCGCACGGTGGCGCTGCTCGCGCTGGCACTTCAGCAGTCCACACAAAGTCCGTCACGCCCGCGGTGAAGACAGAGACGAACCGATGGCCATTCATCCACTCGCCGGCAAGCCAGCCCCGAAGACGTCGCTCGTCGACGTCGACAGGCTCCGGAAGGAATACTATGCCCGCCGTCCCGACATCACGGACCGCTCGCAGCGGGTCAGCTTCGGCACGAGCGGCCATCGCGGATCGTCGCTCCGCGGCTCGTTCAACGAAGTCCACATCCTGGCGATCACACAGGCGATCTGCGACTACCGGGCCGGGCGGGGAATCAGCGGCCCTCTCTATGTCGGGAAAGACACGCACGCCCTGTCCGATCCGGCGTATGCTACCGCGCTCGAGGTGCTCGCGGCCAACGGGGTCCAGGTCAGAGTCGACGCCGCCGGCGGCTATACGCCGACTCCCGCACTCTCTCACGCCATACTGATCTACAACCGCGGACGGTCGGCGGGGCTGGCGGACGGGATTGTCATCACGCCATCTCATAATCCGCCTGAAGACGGCGGCTTCAAATACAACCCGCCGAACGGCGGACCGGCCGACACCGACGTGACCAGGTGGATTGAAGAGAAGTCCAACCAGTATCTTTCAAGTGGTCTGAACGGCGCGTCGAGAATCGCGTACGAACGGGCCCGCCGCGCGGCCGCCACCCGTCCGTATGATTACATCGGAGCCTATGTGGACGACCTGGCGTCGGTCGTGGACATGGACGTCATCCGGACCTCCGGTCTAAGAATCGGCGTCGATCCGCTCGGCGGGGCGGGCGTGGCCTACTGGCGCCCGATCGCCGAACGGTACGGCATCACGCTGGAGGTGGTGAACGGCACGGTCGATCCGACGTTCAGCTTCATGCCGCTGGATTGGGACGGGAAGATCCGCATGGACTGTTCGTCTCCCTATGCCATGGCGAAATTGATCGCGCTCAAGGACCGCTTTGACATCGCCTGCGGCAATGACACCGATCATGACCGGCACGGGATCGTCACCCGCGGCGCGGGGCTGATGAATCCCAACCACTATCTCGCCGCCGCGATTTTCTATCTCTTCACCCACCGTCCGGATTGGCGCCCGGACGCGGCGATCGGGAAGACGATCGTGAGCAGCAGTCTCATCGACCGGGTGGCCGCAAGGGTCGGACGGACGCTGATCGAGGTGCCGGTGGGGTTCAAATGGTTCGTCCCCGGCCTGCTCGACGGGTCGCTGGGCTTCGGCGGCGAGGAGAGCGCGGGGGCGTCGTGTCTCCGCCGCGACGGCACGGTCTGGACGACCGACAAGGACGGCATCATCATGGATCTGCTCGCCGCCGAGATCATGGCGCGCACCGGCCGCGATCCCGCCGAGCTGTATCACGACCTGACCGGCGAGCTCGGCGAGCCGGTCTACGCGCGCATCGACGCGCCGGCCACGCCGGAGCAAAAAGCGGCGCTGCTCAAGCTTTCGCCGGGCGATGTTCATGCCTCAGAGTTGGCCGGCGATTCGATCCAGACCATGCTCACGACGGCGCCCGGCAACGGCGCGGCCATCGGCGGCTTGAAGGTCATGACCGCCCAGGGATGGTTTGCGGCGCGTCCCTCCGGCACGGAGGATGTCTACAAGCTCTACGCCGAAAGTTTTCGAGGCGGTGAGCACCTGCGCCGCATCCAGGAGGAGGCTCAGGCGCTCATCAGCAAGGCGCTGGAGAGATCCGTCTCATGAGGCCGGACACGTTTTTACGAAGAGGACGCTGCTCGACACTTTCGCGCTGAGCGGGTGGCACCACGAGGGGTGGGGATGCCAGAACGGATTGCGCCACTTATCGAGCGGCGGGCGTGGAAGGCCCTCGTCGCCCATCATCAAACTATCCGCAACGCTCATCTGCGTGAGCTGTTCGCGGACGATCCGGCTCGCGGCGAACGGCTGACGGCCGAGGCGGCGGGGCTCTTCCTGGATTACTCGAAACAGCGCGTCACCGAGGAGACGCTGTCGCTCCTGCTGCAGTTGGCTGAGGACTCCGGCCTGCGCGGG
>DATJYI010000090.1:0-11601 GCA_035499635.1 Nitrospiria bacterium
CCGGTCGGCTCGTCGGCGAGGAGCAGTCGCGAGCCGGTGGCCAGCGCGCGGGCGATCGCCACCCGTTGCTGCTCGCCGCCGGAGAGTTGCGCCGGGAAATGATCGAGTCGATCGCTCAACCCCACCAGCGCCAGCGCAGCCTCCGGCGTCATGGGGCGCTCGGCGATTTCGGTGACGATGGCGACGTTTTCCCGTGCGGTCAGACTGGGGATGAGATTATAGAACTGAAAGACGAAGCCGACGTGGCGGCGGCGGTAGTCCGTCAACTCCCGTTCAGTGGCCCTGGTGAGCTCCTTGTCACGATAGCTGACGAAGCCGGTCGTGGCGGTATCCAAGCCGCCGAGGATGTTCAGGAGCGTCGACTTGCCGCTGCCCGACGGCCCGAGCAGAACGACCAGCTCGCCGGCGTACAGGTCGAGATCGATCCCGCGCAGGGCCGGCACCTTCACCTCGCCCATTTCATAAATCTTGGTCAGCCCGCGGGCGTGGAACACAATTGTTGAAGACGAAATTACGGGACTCATGTCTGTTGTGGCCATTGAGTGCATTGTAGTGTGCTGTACCCCTAATAGCAACGGAGTGCGTGGGCGCCGCGGGTCTTTGACGGAAGCGCTCCGTTGAACTGGATGGTGACGCGTGCTAGAGTGAGGCATTCCAGCTCAGGAGGCATCCCATGGTCACTTACATCACGCTGCTCAATTTCACCGAACAGGGGATCAAAAACGTAAAGCAGACCGTGCAACGGGCGAAGGCATTCGAAGAGCTGGTAAAGAAGCACGGCGGGACGACGAAAAGCCTCTACTGGACGCAGGGCGCCTATGATTTGGTGGCGACGATTGATGCGCCCGATGAGGAACGCGGTCTGGCGATCCTGTTGACGCTTGGTTCGCTGGGCAACGTGCGGTCGCAGACGCTGCGGGCGTTCACGGCGGAGGAGATGGGGAGGATCGTGGGAAAGATGGCCTAGCCGTGGATGCCGGGGCGTGCAATGTAAAGAGTGGGAACATGATTGGATCGCAGGTGGCATGATGCGCAGCAGACTGGCCTGGTGCATGGCGGCGGCGATGGTGGTGATCGTCGCGGGGTGCCAGAAGGAGTCGCCTTACCAACCCTCAGGTCAGGCCTCGAGACCGCCGGAGGGATCGGCCGCTCCTTCCTCGGTTCCGCCGGTCTCGTCTGGGGCATCATCCGTCTCGGGGGCCGCGCCGGAGGCGGCGACGCCGGCCGAGTTCGCCAAGGGCGAATCGCTCTTCAAGGTCGATTGCGGCCCCTGCCATGGCCAGGACGCCATGGGAACGGATCACGGTCCCCCGCTGATCCATCCGATCTACCAGCCGGACCATCACTCGGACGCCAGCTTCTATCTGGCCATTCGCGGCGGAGCGCGTTCCCATCACTGGATGTACGGCGACATGCCGCCGGTGCAGGGAGTGAGCGATGACGATGTGACACGGATCGTCGCCTATGTCCGCTGGATCCAGCATCAGGCAGGGATCTTTTGACGGGCTGTCGGCATGATGATACCGGAACTTGATTTGAAAGCCTTGCTGATCGATGTCACCGCGCTCGCCAAACGGGCCGGCCGGGCGATCCTGGAGGTGTACACGCACACCGACCCGGGCACCACCTACAAAGCGGACGACTCGCCGCTGACCCGCGCCGACCTTGCCTCGCACCACCTGCTCCTGGAGGGGTTGGGTACACTGATGCCGCTCCTGCCGGTCCTCTCTGAGGAATCGGCCGTGATCGCCTATGACGAACGGCGTGGCTGGGACCGCTACTGGCTGATCGATCCGTTGGACGGGACGAAGGAATTTCTGAAGCGACGTGACGAGTTTACTGTCAATGTGGCGTTGATCGAGCGGGAGGCGCCGGTGCTGGGTGTCGTCCATGCGCCCGCGCTCGACGTGACCTACGTGGCGGCGCACGGGGTCGGCGCCACCAAGCAGCAGGGTGACTGGCCCCCCAAGCCGATTCATGTCGCCGATTACCGTCGTGGCATGCTGAAGGTGGTCGTGAGTCGATCCCACGCGGGTCCGGAAACCGAATCGCTGCTCCGCATGCTCGGCCCGGTCGAATCGATCAGCATCGGCAGCTCGCTCAAGTTCTGTCTGGTGGCCGAGGGAGCGGCCCATTTCTATCCCCGACTGGGGCCGACGATGGAGTGGGACGTCGCCGCGGCGCAGTGTGTGGTGGAGGAGGCCGGCGGGTCGGTGACCGATCTCGACGGCCGGCCGCTCCGGTACAATAAGCCGTCGCTGAAGAACCCCTACTTTGTCGTCTGCGGCGATCCGCCCGTGCCCTGGAAGTCGGCGCGCTGAGCGTGATCGCCACCCTTCCCTCGGCAACGGGATCTGACTGATTGGCGCTTGTGTCTGCGTGCGCGCTTCTACTATCATAGCTTGTGAACGCCGTCCGTGGAGGTGACGCGATGCCGATATCAGTGCGCATGACCATGCTGGTACTGCTGTTGCTGCTAACGACCGGTTGCGGCTATAACGATCTGCAGGGGCTTGATGAGAATGTTAAATCGGCCTGGTCGGAGGTGCAAAACCAGTATCAGCGGCGGGCCGATCTGATTCCGAATCTGGTCAATGTGGTCAAGGGTTATGCCGTGCATGAGCGGGAGACATTGGAGGCGGTGACTGAAGCGCGGGCGAAGGTCGGTTCCGTCCAAATCACGCCGCAGACGTTGAACGATCCCCGGGCGTTTCAGAAATATGAAAACGCCCAGGCGGGGCTCACGTCGGCGCTGTCGAGGTTGATGGTCGTGGTGGAGCGCTACCCCGAGCTGAAGGCCAATCAGAATTTTCTGGATCTGCAATCGCAGCTTGAAGGAACGGAGAACCGCATCGCCGTAGCGCGTAAACGGTATATTGACGCCGTCAACGAATACAACAAGATGGTCCGCTATTTTCCGACCAACCTGACGGCCCACTACTTGCTCCATCTTGAAGTCCGTCCCAATTTCTCGGCCACCGCGCCGGGCGTGGAGAAGCCGCCCGAGGTGAAGTTTTAGCTCGTGCTCCTGATCCGCCCGCTGTTGCTCTTCGCGTCCTGCCTGGTGATCGGGACGCCGGCCGCCCTCGCCGCCGTCCCGAAGCCGTCAGGGTACGTCACGGACGACGCCGGTCTGTTGACGCCCCAACAAATCGCGTCCTTGAATCAATCCCTCTCCGACTACGAGCAACGCACCTCCAATCAGCTCGTTGTCCTCACGGTCAAGTCGCTTGATGGGCAGGATATCGAGTCCTATTCGATCGCGGTCGCGGAAGCGTGGAAACCGGGCCGGAAGGGCAGGGACAACGGCGCCATCCTCCTGGTGGCCCCGAACGAGCGCAAGGTGCGGATCGAAGTCGGCTACGGACTGGAGGGGGTGCTGACCGATGCCAAGTCGGCCGAAATCATCCGCACGATCCTTGCCCCCCATTTTCGTGCCGGCGATTACTACGGCGGAATCGTGGCCGCCGTCGCGGCGATGGAAGCGGCGATCGGGGGGGAATTCACGGCTGAGCGTGAGAAGCCCGCCCCGGCGGTGTCGTTCTATCCGGTGCTGCTCCTGCTGCTTGTTGTGGCGGGCCTGATTGGTCAGATTCACTGGACCGCGGGGGCGGCGACCGGCGGCGTGCTGGCGGGATGGTCACAACTGGGAGGGCTCGGGTTAATTCCCGCCGTCATGGCGGGGCTGCTGCTCGGCGCCGCCGCCCCATTTTTCATGAAGCTGTTGTTGGGCGCCTACGGTTGGCCGGTCGGTGGCAAAAGTTGGAACAGTCGGTCGGGCTTGGGCGGGTTCGGTGGATTTGGAGGCGGCGGGTTCTGGGGGGGCGGGTTCGGTGGTGGTGGGTTTGGTGGCGGAGGTTTCGGGGGAGGGGGAGGATTTTCCGGCGGGGGCGGCGGGTTCGGCGGGGGCGGTGCGTCGGGGAGCTGGTGATGAGGTCGATTCAACACTATCTCAACGCTGAGGATGAAGAGAAAATCCGACGAGCGGTGGCCGAGGCAGAATCGCACAGCCGCGGGGAGATCGTTACAATGATCGTTCACGCGAGCGACCATTACGGCCGCCTGCGCGTGGCGGGCGGCATCGCGTGTGCGGTGGCGGCGTACGCGGCCGGCCTGGCACTTTTCCCCTCGCTTCACCCTTCGTGGTTTCTACTGATCGAGACGGCCGGGTTTGTGGCGGGCAGTGCGCTGTGTCGCCTTGATGGTGTGATGCGATTGTTCCTGACCAATCGTGAACGGGAGGCCGCAGTGTATGACCGCGCTCTTCATGCCTTTTACCACCATGCCTTGCACACGACCAGAGAGGCGACGGGCATCCTCATCCTGGCGTCGTTACTGGAGCGACGGGTGCAGATCATTGCCGATCGCGGCATTCACGACAAAGTCGGCGACGCAACCTGGCGGAAGGCGGCGGAGGCGCTGACCCGGGCGTTGAAGGAAGGACGTGTCGCCGACGGCTTTTGCGACGCGATTGCCATCTGCGGCGAGGCGCTCGCCCGCCATTT
This sequence comes from Nitrospiria bacterium, assembly GCA_035499635.1. GTDB lineage: Bacteria > Nitrospirota > Nitrospiria > JACQCE01 > JACQCE01 > JACQCE01. The sequence continues at coordinate 4,506 of DATJYI010000090.1, forward strand.
TCCGGCAGGCATTGACAATCCGAACGAATTGCCGGACCGCCCGATTCAGGGCGGTTCATCGCCCCGCCGTGCGTCATCGGAGCATTGACGTGGTTTTGGACCTTTGGGATTGATTTTGACGGCAGCTTTTTCCTATCATGGAAGCAGTCCCTCCGTATGGCCGTGACACGAAAAACTTCGACCATTTTCGCCTGTCAGTCCTGTGGCTTCCAGTCGGCCAAATGGCTGGGTAAGTGCCCCGGTTGCGCCGCCTGGAACACAATGGCCGAGGAGCGTCAGGCCCGCGACGTTCCCGCGCCCGGCGGCCGGGCCGCCTGGCTCAGTTCCAAACCCCGCAGAATTTCCGAAATTGAAGAAGCCCCCGCCGACGCACGCCAATTGACCCATATCGGTGAATTTGACCGGGTGATGGGGGGCGGAGTGGTGGCCGGTTCGGTCACATTGATCGGCGGGGATCCCGGCATTGGCAAATCGACGTTGCTGCTGGCCGTGTTGCAGCGGATCGCTGAGAAAGCCGGCACCGCGCTGTACGTGTCCGGAGAGGAATCGCAGGCGCAAATCCGGATGCGAGCCGAACGGACGGGCGTGGCGGCCGAAGCGTTGTATGTGCAGTCTGAAACATCGTTTGAAGAAATTGTCGATGCGGCCAATCGGCTCAAGCCGAAGGCGATCGTGATCGATTCGATTCAGACGATGTACACGGCGCAGCTTGCTTCCGCGCCGGGCAGCGTTGGGCAGATCCGCGAGACGGCGGCTGCGCTGATGGGATTCGCCAAGCAGACGGCCACGCCGGTGCTGCTGGTCGGCCACGTGACGAAGGACGGGGCAATCGCGGGACCGCGCGTGCTGGAGCACATTGTCGACACCGTGCTCTATTTCGAGGGGGACAAGGGCCATCCCTATCGAATCTTACGCGCCGTGAAAAACCGGTTCGGCTCGACCAACGAGATCGGCGTCTTTGAAATGCGCGAGGACGGTCTGGCCGAGGTGACGAATCCCTCCGCCTTCTTCCTGGCGGAACGTCCTGCGGAGGCGGCCGGCTCGGTGGTTATCGCAAGCCTTGAGGGGAGCCGGCCGATTCTGGTGGAGTTGCAGGCGCTGGTCACCCCTTCGCACGTCGGGATGGCCCGACGGATGGTCGTCGGCGTCGATGCCAACCGCGTGTCGCTGTTGCTGGCCGTGCTCGAAAAACGAGCGGGATTGTTCGTGAGCGGACACGATATTTTTGTAAACGTCGTGGGCGGGATTGAGCTGGAAGAGCCGGCGATCGATCTGGGCGTCGCGGCGGCGATTGCATCAAGTTTTCGGGAGAAACCGGTCGACCCCGGAACAGTACTCTTCGGGGAAGTGGGGTTGGCGGGAGAGATCCGTGCAATTCAACGCCCGGAAGTGCGGGTGGCTGAAGCGGCCAAGATGGGATTTCGGCGCTGCCTGCTGCCCGAATCGAACGCGAAGCGGATGTCCGCCTGTGGCGGAGACGGGGGAGGCGCCGGCGGATCGGCGATTGAACTGGTGCCCGTCCGCCACCTGCGCGAGGTCATCGAGCTGCTGGCGTGAACGTGGAGGGCCGGTCATGGATCATCGGTGCAGTCATCGCTGCGACCATCGGCATGACGGGCTGTGCCGCCTGGCGGGAAGCCCAGGGGCCGGTGGCGCCAATGTCATCGGCCGATCCGGCCGAGCTGGTGCAGTGGTTGCGTGACCATGTTGGCACGGGGCCATCGATCAAGGCGCTGGTCAGCATCGGGTTACGGTCGCCGAAGGGCAACCTCAATTTTGACGGGCTGCTGTTCAGCGAACGACCAAGCGCCCTGCGGTTGCAGGGGATGAGCCCGCTGGGGTCGCGGTTGTTCGATCTGGTGGCGCGGGGCGAGATGGTAACCCTCTATGTCGATTCGGAGCAGCGGGCCGTACAGGGGACTATCGATGAGTTGGGCGACGAGTTGAAGCTGCCCGGGCTGCCCCAGCTGCTGGAGCTGATGGCAACGATGACGATCGTGCCTCCCGATGCCTCGCAGCAGGTGGAGATGAAGGCGCCCGGCGAGCTGGTTTTTTCCATCGGGGCCGGCGATGGACGCCAAGTCACCCGTCGGATTCGGCTCGATCGGCGTGGACTACCGCGCGAGGAGGAGTGGTACGATGAACAGGGCGGACGAACCGCGCGGGTCCAATACGATCAGTTCGAGGTCATTGACGGTCGCTGGCAACCGAAGCGGATCAAAGCCGAATTGGCCGGCGACGTGATGGTGACGGTTGTGGTCAAGGAACTGCACGAGAACCCGGTCTGGAGGCCGGAAGATTTTCAGATTCATGGACTGCCCCATGCGATTGCTCGCGATTGAATCCTCGACGCCGGCCGCCAGCGTGTCGGTGATCGAGTGGGATGGCGGGTCTGACGGAGCGCCGACGAATGAACAGGTGCGGGTCATCCGGTTGGAATCGGGCCGGCCACAGACCGAGACGCTGCTTGAAGCGATCGATCGGCTGCTGACCGAATGCGGGTGCAGGGTTCACGAGCTGGACGCTTTTGCTGCGGCCGTCGGCCCGGGCGCGTTTATCGGCGTGCGCGTGGGACTGGCGACGGTGAAGGGCTTGGCAATGGGTGCGGGCAAGCCGGTCGTGCCGGTCTCGACGCTCGAGGCGCTGGCTTTTCGCGCCCTGGAGCCGCGGATGCTCGATGCTACAGGGGCCGGATTATCATCAGAGGCGATGGAGCGAGTGACAATTTGTCCAATGATTGACGCCCGTCGGGGCGAAGTCTATGCCGCCGTCTACCGGCTGGATCGCAACCGGAATCTGGTCGTCCGCATGGGGGAGGAGAGGCTGATCTCCCCAGAGGCGATACTGGAGACGTTGAGCGGCCCGGTGCTGTTCCTTGGCGACGGCGCACGTCTGCACCAATCGTTGATCGCCCGGCGGCCGGGAATGAGGGTCCTGTTCCCCTCATTGACCGCAGCCGATACCATGGAGCCCAGCGCCGCGGCGGTTGCCCGACTGGCGGTGCAAGGCTGGAAGGAGGGGCGCGCGGTTGACCCTGGTGGACTGACGGCAGTCTATCTCCGTCCGGCGGTGGAGCAGCCGGCGGGGCATCGATAAGGCAAAGGCGGGTTAGGGATTAAATAAGCAGGATGGGTTAAGGGGTAAAAGGCCAAGGGATCAAGGAGCGATTCATGTCACCGGATGAACAGCAACGCGCCGCGTTGTCGCCCGCGGACGAGGGCGACGCCGTGTCCATCGAACCCATGCAGGTGAAGGATCTTGACGCGGTGGTCGCGCTTGAATCTGTGGCTTCCAATCCCGCATGGAGCCGCGCGATGTTTGAGTCGGAGTTGACTACCAATCAGTTCGCCGGCTTTCTGGTCGCCCGGGCATTAGAAGTGGAGGCCCGTGCGGAAAGGGCTATGCAGGATTCTCCGTTGCCCCCACACCCCGAGCCATCTGATTTCTTCCATCGGCCGCCAGTGCCCCCCGGATTTCAAGAAGCCCGTGCAGATGGTGCTGTCGGAATCCAGCCGCCCCACCGACTCGGCGGCGCGAACAAGCACGCTGCTCCATCCTCATCACAACGTGCGCCTTCCGACCTGCCTGACGGCAGGCACGTGCCCCCCACCCCCCCAACCACCTTGGCAGCGCCATTGGACGCAGTCCCGCGTGTGGTCTGCGGCTATATCGGATTCTGGATCGTATTTGAGGAGCTTCATGTATTGAATGTTGCAGTCCATCCCGATTGGCGGCGTCGTGGCGTGGCCACCCGTTTGGTGCGGACGGTGTTTGAGTCGGCAATCGCCAAGGGCGTGTCGCGGGGATTGCTGGAAGTGCGGGCGTCGAATCTGTCCGCGCAGCGGCTCTACGCCCGTTTTGGCTTTCAGGTGATCGCCCGCCGGAGCGGCTATTACACCCAGCCGACGGAAGACGCATTGATCATGGCGTGTGACGGATTGGGAGGGGCACCACACATCAATGAAAGGAGAGAGTCCCATGGCAGTGACGGACGGTCAGTTCATTGAGCGGTTGCGACAGGAGAATCGGGAGTTCCGACTGCTTGAAACCCGCCACCAGCAATTGGAGGACGAACTTTCCGAACTGGTACGCCATCATGTCTTGACGCCGGATGAAGAGGTGAAGAAGAAAATGTTACAAAAGGAAAAACTGGTGACCAAGGACCGCATGGTGCAGTTGATTCATGACTATCAGCAGGTGAGAATGTAAGCGGGAGGACAGGCGTCATGCTGGGCATCGGTTTTCCCGAACTGGTGGTGATCCTCATTCTTCTCCTGATCGTATTCCGTCCGGAGCAGCTGGTCGAATTGGTGCGTGCTGCGGGTGGGCTGGCCGGCCGGTTCTGGCAAGCCGGGCAGGAAATCCGCGAGCAAATAGAGGAGGAATTGGCGCGGTCAGCCGAATGGGAACGGCCGGGCACTCGCACCGAGACGCCCCCGCCGCCGATCGCCTTGGCCCCGCCGGCCGATCCGCCGGCGGCTGAACCCCGCAAACCGGAAGGGTGATGGCTTCGATGGACGAGCGTCCCGGCGAGCGCAACGGCCGCGATGCGAGCATGCCGCTGACGGCGCATCTGAAGGAGTTGCGCTACCGGCTGATCGTCTCGGTGGTCGCGATTCTGGCGGGCATGCTGGCGATCTTTCCCTATGCCCCGGTCGTCATCGCCTGGCTGCAACGTCCCTTGCGTCAGAAGCTGTACTTCTTCTCGCCCACCGAGGCCTTCTGGGCCAACCTGCAGGTGGCGTTGTTCGGCGGATTCCTGCTGGCCCTGCCGGTGGTGACGTATCAGTTGTGGCGATTCATCGCGCCGGCCCTCTACCGGACGGAACGGCGGTTTGTGCTGCTCTTTGTCGGTGTGTCGGTCGGCTTGTTTTTGCTGGGGGTGGTGTTTTGCGATCTGGTGGCGTTTCCATTTGCCTTACATTTTCTCATTGATTTCGGGCTGTCGGGGGGGCTGATCCCGCTGTTGTCGGTCGGCGTCTATCTGGGATTCGCGGTGAAATTCTATTTCGCATTCGGGTTGATTTTTGAGCTGCCCCTGTTGCTGACGATGCTGGCCAGAATCGGACTGATCACCGCGTCGATGCTGGCCCGCCACCGCCGACACGCGCTGCTGATCAATGCCATCGCGGCGGCGGTGCTGACGCCGACCACTGACGTGTTCAACATGATGGTGATGCTGGTACCCTTGACCCTGTTGTATGAGGTGGGCATCTGGGGGGCGAGAATATTCGGCCGCCGGGCGCCGGCCGCGCAGGAAATGCACGCGGAAGGCTGACGGCCGTTCCGGCGCGGACTCGCCGTTGCATCGGATGCGCCGCAAGTCTTAAGATAGGACCAAGAGGGGCGAGACGGAAAGGAGTCGAATCATGACAACAGGACATGCACAAGGACACGGCCATGAAATGGGGCATCATCCCCCAATCACCGGTTCGGGAGAGAAATGTCCCGCCATGCAGGCGGCGGCGGTGACCGCCAAGGACCAACCGGAGGCCCGCGCGTTGCTGCAGGGCGCATTTGAGAAGACCTACCGCTGGCCGAAGGGGTTCGGAGGGTTTCGCGCAGATTTCATCTGTGCGCAGGCCGGTCTCACGGTCAAGGGACGGGTGGAGGTGAAATCGCCCCGCGAGGTCAGTCTCGATTGCGATGATGAGTCGATCAAAGAATGGGCCGGCGGGCAAATCAGCATGATGGCGGTTCACCGCGGCCCGCGGACATTCGAGGAGTCCGACGGTAAATATGTCCTGACGCTGGAGCCGGAGGACGGCCACCCGATGGGGCGATTGCTGCGGATTCACGGCGACGGGATGAATTCCCGCTATCGCATCAAAGAGCGGCGCATCACCCAGATCAACCGCGGGATGGAGCGGATGAAGTTCACCATCAACGTCGAGGACAGCCTGACCACCCAGGACGGCCGGTATCTGACGACGCGTTACGTCGTCTATTATTTTGGCCCTTCCGACGGACGTCTGGTCAACGCCGAATCCTTCGCCGACCGCCACGCGGTGGTCAACGGGATTTATCTGCCCGGCGTCAGGCGAATCACGTCGGTGGAGGACGGGGAGTTAATTACGCGCGAGTTGAGCTTCGAACACCACGCGTTGTTGTAACCGTTCCCATCGAGAAGAGCAGGCGACTTAATCCCCAGAAGAACCGGTCCTGTTTCTGTCAGGTTAAGGAGTACCCGATTTCCCGGACCGCGCTATTGGTGATCCGGAAGGCGCGAGCGACGGGACGGGCGGGGTCGGCCAGCGAGACGAGCAGGTAGGCCGCTTCGGGATAGAAGGCCAGTTTGACGTCGGTGGCCGACGGATAGGCTTCCGATTTCGGATGGGAGTGGTAGATCGCCGTGAGTTCCAGCCCGTTGTGGCGCATGTTCTTCTGCACCCAGAGCTGCTCCCGGTTGTCCATCAGATAGCGGATCTCCGGATTGGGGTCGCCGTTCTTGACCCGATAAATGTGCGTCACACTGCCGTTGCGTCCGGCCAGGATGCCGCAGGCCTCATTCGGGGCTTCATCACGGGCATGGGCAAGCAGCTCCTCGAAAATCGGCTTGGGGATGCTGAGCGCGTCAGGCAACGGGCGGGGCCATCGTGCGGTTGGGCGGCAGGGCGCAAGAGACGGTGTAATCCTCAAGCAGCCTGGTGATCCGCGGATGCGGTCCGCAGAGCGCGCAGTCGGGATCGGGCCGCACTTTCATTGTCCGGAATCGCATGGCCAGCGCGTCATAGGTCAGCAGCCTGCCGGTCAACGGCTGTCCGATGCCCAGGACTAGCTTGAGCGCTTCGACGGCCTGGAGCACGCCGATCGTCCCCGCCAGCACGCCGAGCACCCCCGCCTCCTGGCAACTCGGGATCATCCCCGGCGGCGGAGGCTCTGGATAGAGGCAGCGGTAGCACGGTCCGACAATTGTGCCGTCGGGTCGCGTGCGATCCGCTGTGAAGAAGGTGGTCAGCTGTCCCTCGAACCGGAGGATGCTGCCGGTGACCAGCTGTTTGCGGACCAGAAAGGCCGCGTCGTTGACAAGATACCGGGTGGAAAAATTGTCGGTGCCGTCAATGACCAGGTCGTAGTCGCGGAAGAGCGACTCGAC
>DATJYI010000091.1:0-8680 GCA_035499635.1 Nitrospiria bacterium
TTCCACCGACGGCGCGCGCGCGCTCAACAGCACGGGAAGGTCGGCCTGTTCGGCCCGGCGCAGGGCGAGATCGCGCGCATGCAACCGGGGTCGTTCTTCCTGCTTGTAGAGCGTGTCGGCCTCCTCATCCACGATGAACAGGCCAGGTGACGGCAGCGGCGCAAAGAGGGCCAGTCGCGTACCGACAACAATTACCGGAGCGGAGACGGTCCGGAGCGCCAGCCAGCGCTGCGCCAAATTCACGGGGGACAATTCACTGTGGAGCGCCACCACCGGACAGGTGACCCGGCGTTGCAGCCATCCTGCCAGCAGTTCGACACGGCTGATCTCAGGCGACAGCAGCAGCACGCTGCGCTTGTTCTGGATGGCGGTCATCGCTGCAGTCACATAAAGTTGTCGACCGTTTATCCGTCCACATTCCTTGGTTAATGATAGAAATACTCTGTGTTTACAATTAATTATGTTCTCAGCCAGCTGAGACGTATCATAATTAAATGTATTTGAATTAAAGTGGGACAAAACAGCATCATTATTTGAATATTTTTGATGTGAAGTGGTATGTTCATTGCTCAAATCTATTGAATTATTAGCAATTAGTGGTTTTATATGCCATGTTATTGTGATTTGCTTCGATGTCACCAGTCTCTTTAACACTCCTGCCAGCCTGCCTGGGGGGGCCTGTGTGGTCAGGCCGGGCTCGGTCAGTGCTTTCGCCAGTGCGGCATGACTCATACCCTTGGGATGTTCGTGAAGCAGCGTGATGATTTGCCGGGCGGTCCGGCTGCGCCGAACAGAAGCCGCGTGCACCGGTTGTTCCAGGTGATACCGCCGTTCGCCGGCCGGCAACAGCGACGAGGGGAGGGCCGCATCAAGCAGTTCGCCCCATGGAACGAAATACTCATCGGCGAGCCGCCGCAAGAGGTCGAGCAGCTCGGCCGGCACCAGCGGCGTGTCATCGATCACCCGACTCACTTGGCGCAGCTTTCCGCTCGTGGCCGAAGGTGGAGGGACGCCCGTGTGCACGACCACGCCGGTCAGCAATTCATGACCAAAAGGCACGATGACCCGAACGCCGGGTATGGCCCGGCCTTGCCGTGGCTCCGGGAGCAGATAATGAAAGGGGTGGGCGAACGGTCTGGGCAGCAACACTTCGACAAGAGGGAGCATAAGGCGATGCCTGAACGAAGGCGGCCGAATTCTATCAGCCGGCGGTCATGAAGACAAGGGTGATCGCTGAAGGACAGCAGCGGCGTACGATACGGGATGGCTCGCGCTCGGTTGCAAAGCCCGGGAGGTCCTGATAAGATGGCACCGTTTTCGCGCTTGGTTGACGCATCCGACCTATGCAGGCGGGATGCTCGACCCGAGCGGAACGAGACAGAGATTCGGATTCGCTCGCTGGCCATTCCTTCAGAAGAGCAGGCTGCGCTCGCAGTCCGGGTTCGACGATGCGAAAATTGTTCGGCACCGATGGCGTGCGCGGGGTCGCCAATGTCGAGCCGCTCACGGCCGAAACGACCCTGAAGCTGGGCCGTGCGGTCGCCTTTTTATTTCAGCAGCAACAGGCCAAGCAGCAGCGCCATCGCGTCGTCATCGGAAAAGACACCCGCCTCTCCGGCTACCTGCTGGAAAGCGCGCTGACCTCCGGCATCTGCTCAATGGGCGTCGACGTGCTGCTGGTCGGCCCCATGCCGACGCCGGGCCTCGCCTTCCTGACCCGCAGTTTACGCGCCGACGCGGGTGTCGTCATTTCGGCTTCGCACAATCCCTACCAGGACAATGGCATCAAGCTGTTCGCCGAATCGGGCTTCAAGTTTCCCGACGAATTCGAGCAACGGATCGAGGAACTGATCGAGTCGGGCCGGATCGATACGATCCGGCCCACGGCCAAGCGGATCGGCAAGGCGTTTCGTGTCGACGACGCGGAGGGCCGGTACATCGAATTCGTCAAGAATTCGATTCCGCGCGGCATGGAATTCCAGGGGGTCAAGGTGGCGGTCGACTGCGCGCACGGCGCCGCCTACAAGGTGGCGCCGACGGTGCTGCGGGAGCTGGGAGCGGACGTCACGGTGCTCGGCGACCGTCCCAACGGCACCAATATTAATGCCAATTGCGGCGCCGTCGCACCGGCCCAGCTGCAACGCACCGTGACCAAGATCAGGGCCGACATCGGGATCGCCCACGACGGCGACGCGGACCGGGCCGTCTTTGTTGATCATCGCGGTCACGTCGTGCCCGGCGATCAGATCCTGGCCGCCTGCGCCTTCGCGCTTCAGCGGCGGGGACAGCTGAAGGGCGCCACGGTCGTGACGACGGTGATGAGCAACATGGGGCTGGAGGTCGCTCTGGCGCAAGAGGGGATCAAAACCGTCCGGACCAAGGTGGGCGACCGGTATGTGCTCGAGCGCATGCTCACCGGCGGGTTCAACTTTGGCGGGGAGTCATCGGGCCACGTGATCTTCCTCGACTACAATACGACGGGGGACGGGTTGATCACGGCGCTGCAGGTGCTGGCGCTGATGCAGCAGAGCGGACGGTCGCTGGCCGAACTGGCCGCCTGCATGGACTTGTGGCCGCAGATGCTGGTCAACGTCCCTGTCGCCCGCCGGCGTGAGTTGACCGACATCCCCGGCTACGTCAAACAACTGAAGCAGGCCGAGTCGAAACTCGGCGACAAGGGGAGAATCCTGGTGCGCTATTCCGGCACCGAACCGATCGTCCGCGTCATGGTCGAGGGCGAGCACAAGCGGATGGTGCATCAACTGGCCCGGGAACTGGCCCACACGATCGAACGGGCATTGGGGGAGGACGCATGATGATCGGTTCGCTCGTCCGCCGAGTTGCGGCGCTGCTGATTGTCGCGACCGCCGGCCCCGCGGCCATTGGCTTCGGCGCCGACGCCCCGTCGGCCCCCTCGGGCACGTTTTACGACGACGTCGAGCAGACGGTGCACAATGTGCTGCCGCCCGGCAGCACCTATTCGACCAAGGAGCTCTGCGTCTCCTGTCATGTTGACGGGAACTACCACATCCCCGGAACGCCGCGTCCGCCCGCGGAGGCGGCATTGCCGGCCTACGGTGCGGAACAGGGGGAGCAGCGGCCGCTCTGGAATCAGAATACCTCGGTCAACCACTATGACCTCCCGCGAAACTGGCCGCTGCCGACGTGGATGCTCACGGACCGGCCGTTCGGCACGTCGGCCGATTGTCTGGGGTGCCACGACGGCGCGTTTGCCGAGGACGTTCATCGGGGCGGCCCGCGGTACGGCCTGGCGGGGAACAAGGATATCCAAGATTTTTTTGACCGAATGGAGCTTGCACTGGGGGGAAATCTGGACCGAAGGAGCGAAGTGCCCGATCATCCGGTCGCCACGATCTACCCGCGCAAACCGGATGGAGAGCTCATCCCCAAACGGCCGGTCTCCAGCGAGATCCGGTATTTTTCCATTCCCGATCTTCAACATGACCGGCTGGTGCTACCGACCGGTCCGACGTCGAAGTTCTACGCACTGACGCCGGGCAATCTGCAGCCGCCACCGCCGCCGGGCAATGGGAGCGGCGCGGGCCCCGGACAGCCGGCCGCGTCTCCGGCCGGTTTGGCGGCCGCGGCCGAGGGGCCGGAACAATATCGGCTGGTCCATACGACGTACGGCGTCGTCCATTGCGACAGTTGTCATAACGCCCACAGCGAGTTGCACGCCGGATTTCTTCGCGACCAGACACCGCAACTCTGCCTGCTCTGTCATGACCGCTAATCCCCACCGCGCGCGCTGACGATCTGCCCGTATGCGCCGGCCGTTGTTTTGGGTGACGCTCTGTTATCTGGGCGGCCTGGCGGCCGGCGAGGTTGCTCTCTACCTGCCGGTGACAACCCTGCTCGCGCTTGCGTGGGGCGGGGCGATCGTCCTGCTCGTCCGTCGGCGGAACGCACCGCGTTCCGCTTCCGGGCTGCTTATCGGCGCCATGGCCCTGACCCTGGGCGTGGTCACGTCTCATCTGACGCTGACGGCATTGGAACATTCCCCTCTGAACGTGTGGCGCGACCGGGGGATGATCGGATTGACGGGACGGGTGCGCGGCATGCCGCAGCTGGAGCCGGATCGGACCGTTGTTCTACTCGATCTGGACGCGGTGGAGCCGGCGACTGCGGCAAACGACCCGTCCCTCCAGCTGCCGGCGCATGGCCGGGTGCGTCTCAATGTCCGGCGTCATGCCGGAGAGGACACCGCCGTTCGTGCCGGCGACCGGCTTCACGTCACGGCGGAGCTGCGACGGCCGTATGGATTGCACAACGTCGGCCTCTTCGACGCCGGCCGGTATGCGCATCGCCAGGGCATCGACGCGGCCGCGTCGGTCCGGACCGACCAGCTGACGCGGCTGGAGGAGGGCGACGGACTGCTCGACCGAGGCGTGCTCCGTCCCGTTGAATCGTGGCGTGAACGGATCGATGCGGCGATGGCGGGGTCGCTTCCGCCACCGTCGGCCGCGCTGCTCTCGGCCCTGATCCTGGGCGAAACGGGCCGGATCACGCCCGACATGCGGGACACGTTCACCGCGGCCGGCGTCGCGCATCTGCTCTCCATTTCAGGCAGCCATCTGGCGCTGCTGGCCGGCGTGATCTTCCTGCTCATCCGCGGCCTGTGCCGGCTGCTGCCGGAGCGGTGGTTGTTGCGGCTGACCATCTGGCTGACTCCGACACAGCTGGCCACGCTGGCGACCGTCCCCGCGGTCGTCTGGTACACGGCATTGTCGGGCGGCCAGACGGCGACCATCCGTTCACTGCTCATGCTGTTGCTTTATTGCGGTGCGGTGCTGCTGTCGCGCCCGCATGATCTGTTGTCGGCGCTGGCGATTGCCGCGTTCGCCGTGCTGATTGTGGACCCGCTCGCGCTCGGCACGATTTCGTTTCAGCTCTCCTACGGCGCCGTGCTGGGGATGGCGTTGGCGCTGGCCTGGTGGAGCGAACGGCAGGCCGACACACGACGGGACGCAGCCGACGACGATCAGCCCGCCCCGTCCGCCCGCTGGAGATCATGGTTGCAACGGGGACAACTCTATCTGCTGCTGACGGCGGCGGCCACCGCGGCCACGGCCCCGTTGGTGCTCTACCATTTTCGCCAATTCAGCTGGGTGGGATTGGTGAGCAATCTGGTGGTGCCCGCGATCGGCGTCGTGGTGATTCCCCTGGGGTTGTTGAGCGCGGGATTGACGCTGCTCTTCTCCCTCTCGACCTTCCCCCTGGCGTCGCTGAACGACTGGGCGGTGACCGTTCTCAGGACGGCGGTCGGCTGGTTTGCCCGCTGGCCGGGTGCTGTCGTCCATCTGGCCGCGCCGTCATTGCTGACGGTTGCGACGCTCTACATTGGAATGGCGGCGCTGGTCTGGGGGCGACGCTTTCGATGGCTGGGCGGGCTGGGTGTGGCCGTCTGCGCGTTCTGGGTGGTGGTCGCGCTCGCCGGGTTGATGCGTCCCGGCGGGCAGTTGCGGGTGAGTTTTCTTGACGTCGGGCAGGGAGACGGGGCGGTGGTCGCTTTTCCGACGGGCCAGGCGATGGTGATCGACGGCGGGCCGCAATACGGCGGTTACGACACCGGCCGGGCCGTCGTGGCGCCCTATCTGTGGGATCACGGCATCCGGCGTATCGACTATCTGGTGGCGAGCCATCCCCAGGCCGATCATATCGGCGGACAGATCTCGCTGATGCGACTGTTTCCTGTCGGCGAACTGTGGCAGAACGGTGTTCGACGAACTGGAAGTGTTGCGGACGGCTGGAGGGCGGCGGCTGAAGCCGACTCGGCGCGCATGATGACCATCCGGGCCGTTGACGAGCCGGTTTATATCGGTCCGGTTCAGATCAATCTGCTCCATCCGTCCGACTCCTTCGTGTCCGATGATGACAACCCGAACGGACACGGCTTGAACGATTCGGCGATCGTCATGCGGATCGGCCTGGGCGAATGTCATTTTCTGTTCACGGGGGATATCGAACGGCCGGCCGAAGCGGAGCTCGTGCGCTCCCAGGCCGACCGGCTGGAGGCCACGGTGCTTAAGGTGCCCCATCATGGGAGTCGGACGTCAAGCACGCCGGAATTTCTGGAGGCGGTGCGCCCTGATCAGGCGGTCATCTCGGTCGGCGCCTACAATCCCTACCATCATCCATCATTACCGGTGCTTGAGGCATATGAGGCCCGTGACATCGAACTCTTACGGACCGATCAGGAGGGAGAGGTCGTCTATCTGACCGACGGAACGACACTGCGCCGGTTTACGGCGCGGGAGCTGGAGTTGAAGCCCGTGCTGCAGCTTCGCGGGGTGATGGAGGAGGAGTGGGCGAATTATCTGAGGGTGTGGGTGAGGTGGTGGTGGCGCGTGTGAGGGAGGCTCAGGCAGGGGCGGTTCCCTTCGGGCTAGGCCCTCAGGGCAAGCGTCGGCACGGAGTCGGCTGCGATTGCGGTTCTCGCCGCTCCTCGGCTCTCGGGCGCTCCGGCATCAATGCCAATTGTGGGAGCACCCTCCGAGACGGCACTCCTCGCCGCCCCTGCCTGAGCCTCCTTGGGGATGGGTTAAAAATATTGCTCAAGCCGCTCGGCCCTGCATCTGCCCCGTTGAGAATGTGTGGTTGAAGATCAAATGCCAATACACGGTCTATGAGACGGCGCTACTCACTACCACTGGCGGAGACCTCCGAGTAAGATTGTAGAAAGCAATAACGATGAATGAGCGTTGAAAGATAAAATCATTGGCTTGACCTTTCAAATAGTGTCGGTCATATCGAATCAATATTTCACCGGACAAAGCAGTGAACTTTAGAATCCTTAAAATTATCGATTACAGAGATAATGTATCAAATTAAAGTTGATCAGCAGGTTCATTTCATAATGAGATTGACTCAACATTTAGGCAGTCCGATTTGCAGGACAAGGTTATCCATCCTAACGATACGAGTCTTTCTCCCATAGAACCCTACTCCTTCGAACATTTCAAAATAATTTCTGTTTGAAATCGACAGCCTTTTCAACTTACATCAATTGTAGAGAAGGAAAGTAGCAGCTCTGAATTTTCTGATATTCGCTTACCTATTTGTGGCGTATTTAAGATTTCCGCTGCTAAAGTAACTGAGGTGAACCTTACCCTGTACGTCCAATGCGAGTGCAGTATCTGCGTAGTCGGCACCATCTATGGGCAAGAAGCGCCATGTTCCCGTGGAATTGGTTGCATATATCAGTTGCCAGCCGTTCAACCCTGAAATATAGCTGAGATGCACAATGCCAGATGCATCCAATGCGAGAGATGGATAACCTGTCGAGCCACTATTATCAATGACATTGATGACCCACGTGCCCAAGGCATCCTGATGAGCGTATTTGATGTAATGGTTATTATCAGAATACGTGATGTGCGTCCTTCCGTTCGCATCCACCGCTGTCGACAATTCTGTAATATACCCAGTATCAATTGTGGTGGAGATCCAAGTACCGCCCTGATTCGTGGCGTACTTAAGGCCATAATCTGGATATCTGCCTGCATAAGCAAGATGTGCGGTACCGGTTAAATCGACAGTGATGGAAAGCGGACTCCCTGGCACACTGCAGCCGATATCTTGGGTAAACGTGTCTACGGCTCCATGCACCCAAGCACCAGCAATATTGGTGGCATACCTGAGTTCTTGAATTGGCGGTGAAATTGCCCAGTAGGCAAAGTGTGATTTATTTGCTGAATCCAGCGCAAATGATGATTTGCACCATCCCGCCGCATCAATGACTTCGGAATTCCATGCGCCGGAGACATATACCTCATGGGTGATGCCAGATAGATCCGCATAACCAATATGAACGGTATCGCCGGAATCCACTGCTATATTGGCATCCACATAGGGCGAGTGACCAACCTGTTGTCCAGTCCAGGATCCGGACGCATCGGTGATGTAATTATTGTAATAGTTGTAGGAATCGCAGTACGTGAAATTGGGGGGGAGGGTGCTGTAATGCGCACACTCATCAAAGGCATAGTGAACATGCGCATGACCAGCGGAGTCCATCGCAATGGATGTAGCCCAATTGTCAGTCGTGGCCGTCGTGGGGGCAATGACTTCGGTCTGCCATCCCGGTGTCGCAAACACTGTCTGGGATGGGGGGCTTTCAAAACCGCCGATGACCGCTGTGACGAAATAATAATAGGTGACATCATCAGTCAGGCCAGTGTGTACATAGGGACTGGCAACACCGGCTATCTTCGTGGCTGTGTCCATGGTCAGATTAGCGGTGGTGGACCAATAGAGATTGTATGAGGTTGCTCCAGCGACATTGTTCCAGTTGAGTGTGACCTCTTCTTTGCCAGCGACGGCCACCAATTCTACCGGTGAAGCGGGTATACGCGTAATCGTGACCGTATCTGTCGCTGATGCACCTGACAGATTGGATGCCTTGACCTCAATGAGATCCCCGCCGATAACAAGTGGCACGCTATACGCCACCCACTGGTGGCTATATGAGGTATAGCAATAGGAAAATAAACAGGAGCATGATCCGGATATCCCATGGATAGTATTTCCCGTTTCGCCGGTGGTTAGGTTTTTCCAGGTAACGTCTATGGCTGAACTCAGCGGGCCCTGAATAGGTGGGCAATATCCTAAAGCGACCTCCGAAGGTGGGCAATTGTCACAGTAGGCTTCCCCGTGCAGA
>DATJYI010000092.1:0-4209 GCA_035499635.1 Nitrospiria bacterium
CCGGACGCCCTATCCGTTCACGACCCACCTGGATACCCTGCTCCATCTGAGCCGCACGCTGTGGGGATTGCAGGCCGAATCGGTGACGATCGGGGCGCAGAGCAGCCGCGAACCGACGAGGGACGTGCTGGCCGCCATGACGCTCCCCCAGCACCTGGAGGAAATCGAAGCGCGATTGGTGAATCTGGAAGAGGAGCCCTACGCCGATTGGCGCCCGGTGGCCACGACGGGCGGACAGTGGCGGCAGGGGTTTCACCTGCCCCGGCAGCTGCTGGAATCCTCCTGCGTGGTGACCACCTGCCAGCTCCGGGCTGAACAGAGGATCGATCTGGCGATGTCGCTCTGGCTGGGCACTAACTTGTTGCCCAAGCGGGACGTGCTGGACCGGTTTGAATTGCAGCAATCGCCCCACCCCGGCCGGCTCATCGCGGAGCTGAACCAGGGGTACTATCCCTCGTTGATCGTCGTGGACGGCGTGGAAGCGGTGGTGGAGCCGACCCTGCCCCGCGTCAATCGTTCGGCCGGGCTGATCCTGGCGGGCACCGATCGCGTCGCCGTCGACGCCGTGGGCGCGGCCGCCCTGAAGCTGATGGGCGCCGATCTGGGAAATCACATTTTCGATCTGGAACAAATCGCCTGGGGGTTGATTCTGCGGGTGGGCATCGACCGGCCCGGTCAGATTACGCTCACGGCCGCGGCCGACCCCGACAGCCGGCGCTTCGCCGATCGATTGAACGGGCAATTGGCTCATGGATAAACGGATGGATGCGCCGCGGGCGTGGCCGGCCGTTATGCCGACGCCGGCGGATTGGCTCGTGCTGATGCCGGTGGCCGCGACACTCGGTGTCTGGGCGCTCTACCTGTCTGCAGCCGGCCCCACGCTGCTCGACTGGGGACGATATAAGAGCGGAGCCGAGTGGGCCGGCTGGCTAGTGCAACTGTCGCCGCTGATCGTCGGCCTGGCGGCGCTGGCGTGCTGGTTGGCCGTCAACGGCTGGGATTGGGCCAATCTCGGTCTTCGGGGATTCGCCTGGCGTCCGGCGGCCGCCGGCGCGGGAACCGGCCTGATTCTGGCGCTGACCAATCTGGCGGTAATCACCGTGATCGAGCCGTTCCTGGCGGGCGAACGGAGCATCGGCTACGCGTTGCTGTATCAGACGCCCCATGCGCGGCTGCCATGGTGGCTGATGCTCGGAGTGGTTGTGCCCGCCGTTGCCGTGGTCATTGAAACGCTCTTTCGTGGTTTTCTCGTGGGACGATTGCTGGTCTGGCTGCCGGCGGGCCCGGCGGGCCGCTGGACGGCGATCGTCTGCGGGGGGCTTCTCTTTGCCTGGGATCCGTTCCTGGTGATGTCGTTTCATGAATGGCACTGGCTCGGCTGGTCCGACGGGATCGTCTGGGGCTGGCTCCTCCTTCGCACGGGCACGCTCCTGGCGCCGATGATGGCACATGGAGTCGAAGTGACGTCGTTATACATTATCTTCCGATGGGTGCTGGCATGACCTTCCTCAACCGCAAACGTTAACGACCGGGGTCACACATGGACAAACGGCGCAAATATGAACGGGTGACGGCGATCATTCCCGCGGAACTCACCTGGTTGGAGCCCGGCATCCGGATCGAAGCGAACGTGACGATGCTGGGCAGGGGCGGCATGGAGCTGTTTGCGCCCCGCGCGATCGACGAGGGACAGATCGTCGAAGTGGAGGTCCACCTCTTCGCAGGCCGGCACGACGAGGGCGTGGAGCGGGTGCAGGGGAGCGTCGTGTGGCTCAAGGTCGATCTGGACGGCAACGCCATCGGCGTGAAATTCACCGAGCCGCTCACGCCCAAGAGCCATCCATTGCTGAGCCAGTATCTCGACCGGATCCGGACGTGGGGGAAGACGACGTAGAGGGAAGAGCGGATTGGAAAGACAAAAGCGGGCAATGCTGCGAGAGTTCATGGTATAAAGACGCAATCTGAGACGATTAGAGGAGCGGGAGGCAGATGAGCAGACAGGACTATGGGGGCTATGCCGACAAGGCGCTGGCGGGAGAATGTTTGAACGAAGAGGAGGGTTTGGCAGTCCTCCGGGTGTCCGATGAGAACCTGCTCGATCTGCTCGCCGCCGCATTCCGCGTGCGCCGCCACCACTGGGGCCGGCGGGTGCAGCTGCACGTCTTGATGAACGCGAAGAGCGGGCTCTGCCCCGAGGATTGCGGCTACTGCTCGCAATCGTCGATCTCGACGGCGCCGATCGAACGGTATCCCCTGCAGAGCCGGGAAGCGATCCTGGCCGAGGCCCGGAACGCCGCGGCCGTCGGCGCGAGACGTTTCTGCGTCGTCATCAGCGGACGGGGGCCGACCGACGGGGAGATCGAATCGATTGCCGACGCGGTCCGCGCGATCAAGCGGGAGCTGCCCCTGAGCATCTGCTGCTCGCTGGGCCTGCTTTCCCGCCCGCAGGCCGACGCGCTCAAATCGGCCGGCGTCGACCGGATCAACCATAATCTGAACACGAGCGAGCGGTTCTATCCGGAGATCTGCTCGACCCACACCTACGGCGAACGGCTGGAGACGCTGGCGAACGTCCGCGCCGCCGCGATCGAGCAGTGCTGCGGGATCATCGCCGGCCAGGGGGAGACCGACCGGGATCTGCTCGAGGTCGCGGCGGCGTTGCGGACGCTGCGACCCGAATCGATCCCCGTCAATTTTCTTCACCCGATTCCGGGGACGCCCTTGGAGAGTGTGGCGCAGCTCACTCCGGCCCGCTGCCTGAAGATCCTCTGCCTCGTCCGGTTCTGCAACCCGGCGGCGGAAATACGCGTGGCCGGAGGCCGTGAGCGCAACCTGGGCCATCTGCAGCCGCTCGCGCTCTATCCGGCCAATTCGATCTTCGTGAACGGCTATCTGACCACCGACGGCCAGCCGGCCGACGACGCGATCGCCATGATCCGGCAGATGGGATTCGAGATCGAGCCGGCGGAGGCAAATTCACCCGTCGCGTAATCACAGATGCCATCCACGAATACGATCTGTGATCCAACGACAAAGAACGCTTCCTGACCAGTCCGCGGCCCGCCCTTTGCAATGCGTCGGGACGTGTGCTACGATGGCCGCCCTAACGACGTTCGGGGCCCGCCCATGCTCGGCAAAGTCCTCAGTTGCGCCGTCTACGGGCTGGAGGCGTCGCTTGTCAGTGTTGAAGCGGATCTTGCCTCCGGCCTGCCGCTCTTCGCCGTCGTCGGCCTGCCCGACGCCGCGGTCAAGGAGAGCAAGGACCGCGTCCGCGCGGCGGTCAAAAATTCCGGCTTCTCGTTTCCCGTCAAGAAGATCACGGTCAATGTGGCTCCGGCCGATCTGAAGAAGGAGGGCTCCGCGTTCGATCTGCCGATGGCGGTTGCCATTCTGGCGGCCGAAGGGATGGTGTCCGCATCATCCCCGGCTCCTTCCGATGTCCCGCTGTCGCTCGATGAGACGCTGATCGTCGGCGAGCTGTCGCTCGACGGTTCGATTCGCGGCGTGCGCGGGGCGCTGCCGATCGCCGCGGCCGCCAAACGGCTGGGGCTCAAGGGCGTCGTTCTGCCGGCGGAGAACGCGTCGGAGGCGGCGGTGGTCGACGGCATCGCCGTCTACGGCGTCTCGACCCTGCCGCAGGTCGTCGAGCTGCTGGCCGGCCGGGCCGCGCTGGCGCCGACCCGCGTGGCGGTGGAGGACTGGCTCGGCCGCGGCGCGGAGATCGCGGAGGATTTCTCCGATGTAAAGGGTCAGGAACAGGCCAAGCGCGCGTTGGAGGTCTCGGCCGCGGGCGGCCATCACCTCCTGATGATCGGACCGCCGGGCTCCGGCAAGACGATGCTCGCGCAGCGGCTGCCGACGATCCTGCCGGGGCTGGCCTTTGATGAAGCGATTGAGACGACGACGATTCACAGCGTCGCCGGCTCGCTCCGGCCGCAACAGCCGCTGGTGGGGCAGCGGCCGTTCCGGTCGCCGCATCACACGGTGTCGGACGCGGGGATGATCGGCGGCGGTCAGGCGCCACGGCCAGGCGAGGTGAGCTGTACCAAGAGCGGCAAACCAAAGAATATGACATCTTCAAACCAATGCTCAGGCAGGGCTTCCGGCCGATCCTTCAGTAGATCGGTGGGAGCAAGGAGTTCAAACTATACGACGTGGGGGGATGCAAAATAATCACAAGACAACTCGAATTCGGAGCCTCTTGAGACG
>DATJYI010000093.1:0-6494 GCA_035499635.1 Nitrospiria bacterium
CGTCCACTTCGAAGACATCGGTCGCCTCATCCACGCCGAGCTCCGCCGCCAGCATCCCCCTGCGCGTCGGGTCCATCCCCTTCGACACCTCCAACCGGACAATCGGGGCGAATTTACGGTCCCGCAGCTCCGATTCGACCATCGACATGAGATCCTCGGCCTGCTGCCCGGGGATTTCGGTGATCGCGTTGCGCGTCACCCGGAAGAGTTCGTACGACTCGATCTGCATGCCGGGAAAGAGCAGGTCCAGGTTCTTCGCGATGACGTCCTCCAGCGGGACGAAGTGCATCCGGTCGCCGATCTGCAGGAAACGCGGAATCTCCTCGCCGACGGGCACCTTGATCCGGACCAGGTCGGCGCTCTCCTCTCCGGAATGGCGGACCGTGACGAGCAGATTGAGCGACAGGTTGGAGAGAAACGGAAAGGGGTGGGCGGGGCCGATGGCCAGCGGGGTCACCAGCGGGAAGATGTTTTTCACGTAGTGCTCCCGCACCGCGTTCCGGTCCTCCTGGCTCAGCGTCGAATAGTCGCTGATCCGGACACCGGCCTGATCAAGCTGGCGGATGAGGTCGGCGGCCAGAATGCGCTGTTGTTCCTCCATGCTCCGCACCACCGCCTGGCTCTCCCGGATCTGTTGTTCGGGGGTGCGGCCGTCGATGGACAGTTCCGTCACGCCCGCGCCGGCCTGCTGCTTGAGGCCGCCGATGCGCTTCATGAAGAATTCGTCGAAGTTTGACGCGACGATGGCCAGGAACTTGACCCGTTCCAGCAACGGGTTGCGCTCATCGAGCGCTTCATTGAAAATGCGCCGGTTGAATTCCAGCCAGGTTAATTCGCGGTTGAGATACCACTCGGGGGAGTCCAGGTCGATCGCCGGGGGAGCCGGGGCCAGCGCGGCCGGATCGGATCCGTCCGCATTGCGCGCCGGG
Source organism: Nitrospiria bacterium (assembly GCA_035499635.1). Classification (GTDB taxonomy): domain Bacteria; phylum Nitrospirota; class Nitrospiria; order JACQCE01; family JACQCE01; genus JACQCE01. Next base: position 930 of record DATJYI010000093.1, read on the forward strand.
ACGGCCGCCCGCGCGTGGGCGGCCTGGCCGGCCGGAGCCGCCAGCACCTCGTGCGCCGCCGAGGGGGCTTCGCCGATGGAAGTCGTGGGGGGCGTTGGCTCCATCTGTCTGCTCGTCAGCCCGGCCCGGTTGCGTATCGTGATCGTCCGCGGGGATAAAGCAAGGAAGAGCCGGTGCGTTGGCATTATACTGACATCCGTCGGACCTGTCCAGTCTGGCATCGGGCCGCCTGCTACGGGAACGTCACCATGATGTTACATCTGCGTTAATATTGGCAAAACCTCGAAATTCCTCTTGACCGATCGCCAAATTCGTGCATAAATATGTGCGGGATGTCGGACGGTCTGGCACGCGTCTTCGATCAATCGCCTGATGATCACAAGGAGGTGTGAATGGCTGCACTGACCCATGCGGGCGGGATTGTCATGCGGATGCATGAGGATGCCCCCCGGTATCTGCTGGTGACGGCGAAAAGCGATTCGGACCGCTGGATTTTTCCCAAAGGGAAAATCGATGCCGGAGAGACCACGGAATCCGCCGCCGAACGCGAAGTGCAAGAAGAGGCCGGCATGATGGTCACCGTCATCGAGTCGGTCGGGTTGGTTGAATTCGACAAGGACGGTCGGTCCGTCTCTATTGAATTTTTTCTGATGTCCTACGTGCGCGAAACCGGCCGGGGAGAGGACCGGAAGCGCCGGTGGTGCCGGTACGACGAAGCCCTCGGCCTGTTGACCTCCAATCAGGCCCGCACGCTCCTGCGCCGCGCCCACGACATGGCCACCAAGCTCCAGCACGCCCCGGGCGACCGCCCGTAACGTCCTCCTCCGTCTCCCCCACTTGACAGGCCGGCCCGCCCGGCATATAGTTAGCTTAGCAAACAGTTAGCTTGACTGCATCGGAGACCGTCGTGTCCTCCAACGGAAACCGCACCGCCCATGCACGTCCATCGTCCCCGCGCCGGAACGCGGAGGCCGGTTCCGCAGAGGAACAGTGCGCCCGGCAGGTGATCGACATCGTGCCCCTGGTGATGCGGTTTCTTCGCCGGGAATTCCGCCGCCACAGCGCGCCGCTGCTCTCCGTGTCCCAGGCGCGCACCCTCGCCTTCGTCGAACGGACGCCGGGCTCGGGCCTGTCCGACCTGGCCCTGCATCTGAACGTGGCCCGCCCCACCGCGTCGCTCATCGTCAACCGCCTCGTCCATCAGGGCCTGTTGCGGCGCGCCGAGCACCCCTGTGAACGGCGGCGGTGCGTGCTGTCGCTCACGCCATCGGGCGCCCGGCGGCTCACCACCGTCCGCGCCGCCGCCTGCGCTGTCGTGGCCGGCGTGCTCTCGGGCGGCAGCGCCGGCGATATCAGGGCCATCTCCCGCGGACTGGAGCGTCTCAAGGTCGCGTTTCAACACGCGTCGAATGGCTCCAACGGCGTTGATCGGGGGGGGGCATGAGGGCGTTTCACCGGATGAGGGCGGCGTCCGCCCCGTCCGTCCTGGTCTGCGCGGCGCTGCTGGCGCTGTGCTCCTGCTCCTCGACGTCGTCCGGGCAACCGGACGGGAAGAGCGCCAAGGCTGGTCCGGCGGTGGCGGTGACCGTCGCGGAGGCGGTGCGGAAGGCGGTGCCGGTGGAGCTCTCCGCGATCGGGAACGTGCAGGCCTATTCGACCGTCATCGTCAGGGCGCTCGTGGAGGGGACGCTGACCGACGTCCATTTTGCCGAAGGTCAGCACGTCAACAAGGGCGACCTGCTCTTTACGATTGATCCCAGGCCGTTTGAAGTGCAGCTCAAGCAGGCGGAAGCGACGCTCGCGCGTGATACGGCACAGGCTGAGCGGGCCAGGCAGGAAGCGACCCGGTATGAGGGGCTGGCGGCCAAGGAGTATGTCAGCCGGGAGCAGGCCGACCAGATGCGGACCGCCGCGGACGCCGCGGGGGCGACGCTCAAAGCCGACCAGGCCAGCGTCGAGAACGCGCGGCTCCAGCTTGACTACTGTTCCATTCGCTCTCCCATCGACGGCGTCGCCGGGGCGCTGCTCGTGCACGCCGGCAACGTGGTCAAGGCGAACGACCCGGACCATCCCCTGGTGGTCATCCAGCAGGTCAGTCCGATCTACGTGGCCTTCTCGGTGCCCGCGCAGCAACTGCCCGATGTGAAGCGGTACATGGCGAAGGGACCGTTGAAGGTGACCGCGATCCCCTCCGAGAACGGTGCGGCCTCCGCTTCGGGCAGGTTGACGTTCATCGACAACGCGGTGGACCTGACGACGGGAACGATCCAGCTCAAGGCGCTCTTTCCGAATGCACATAAAACACTGTGGCCCGGCCAGTTCGTGAACGTCGTGATGACGCTCACGACCGAACCCGATGCGGTCGTGGTGCCCACGCAGGCGGTGCAGACGGGCCAGGGCGGTTCGTATCTGTTTGTGGTCAGGCCCGACCTGACGGCCGAGTCCCGTCCGGTAGTCACGGGCCGGACGGTGGACCACGAGACGGTGATCGAGCGGGGCGTGGCGCCCGGTGAGCGTGTGGTGACGGACGGCCAGCTCCGACTGGCGACGGGCGTCAGGATCGACATCAAAACGGCCGGCGTGTCCGGTCCGTCGGCATCCCCGTCGACATCTGAAGAAGCGAAGGCGGACGAGCGAGGGGAGGGGGTGCGGTGAACGTTCCGGAACTCTGCATCCGGCGGCCCGTGATGACGACGCTCATCATGGCGGGCATCCTGATCTTCGGGATCATGAGCTACAGCCTGCTGCCCGTCAGCCAGCTGCCCAACGTCGACTTTCCCACCATCCAGGTCTCGGCGGGTCTGCCCGGAGCCAGCGCCGAGACGATGGCCTCCTCGGTCGCCACCCCGCTGGAGAATCAATTCTCCACGATCGCGGGCATCGATTCGATGACGTCGACCAGCGCGCTCGGGACGACGCAGATCACCATCCAGTTCGCCCTGGACCGCAGCATCGACGCCGCGGCCCAGGATGTGCAGGCGGCCATCACCGCGGCCCAACGGACTCTGCCGACCGAGATGCCGTCCCCGCCCACCTACCGCAAGGTCAATCCGGCCGAACAGCCGATTCTCTACCTGGCGCTGAGCTCTCCGACCCTGCCCCTCTCCACGGTGGACGAGTACGCCGAAACGATGATGGGGCAGCGTATTTCGATGATTGACGGCGTGGCCCAGGTGATGGTCTTCGGCTCGCAGAAGTACGCGGTACGAATCCAACTCGATCCCGATGCCCTTGCCTCCCGCGGGATCGGTATCGACGAGGTCACCACCGCGCTCGAGCAGGGCAACGTCAACCTGCCGACCGGCACGCTCTTCGGTCCGCACCGGGCCTTCACAATCCAGGCGACCGGCCAGTTGACCAATGCGGCGGCCTACCGCCCACTCGTGGTGGCCTACCGCAACGGCTCCCCAGTCCGGCTCGCGGAGCTGGGGCGGGTCATTGACGGGGTGCAAGATGACAAGGTGGCCAGCTGGTTCAACGACACCCGTGCCATCGTGCTCGCCATCCAGCGCCAGCCGGGGACGAACACGATCGACGTGGTCGACGCCATCCGGAAACTGCTGCCCACCTTCCGCGCGCAGATGCCGGCGGCGGTGGATCTGGCCGTCCTGTACGACCGGTCCGAATCGATCAGGGAGTCGGTCCGCGACGTGCAGTTCACGCTGCTGCTCGCCGTCGGCCTGGTGGTCCTGGTGATCTTTCTCTTCCTGCGCAATCTCTCGGCGACCGTCATTCCCAGCCTTGCACTGCCGATGTCGATCATCGGCACCTTCACCGCGATGTACCTGATGGGCTACAGCGTCGACAACCTGTCGCTGATGGCCCTGATCCTGTCGGTGGGGTTGGTGGTGGACGACGCGATCGTGATGCTCGAGAACATCGTTCGCCACATGGAGCGGGGCGAGGGGGTGCTGCAGGCCGCCTTGTCGGGTTCCCGTGAGATCGGCTTTACCATTCTGTCGATGACACTCTCGCTGGTGGCGGTCTTCATCCCCGTGGTGTTGATGGGAGGGGTGCTGGGGCGGCTGCTTCATGAATTTGCGTTGACCATCGTGGCGGCGATTTTCGTGTCCGGCGTGACGTCGTTGACGCTGACGCCCATGCTCTGCAGCCGGTTTCTGCGGCCGCAGGACCCCCGTGGACGCGGCCGGCTCTATGCCTGGTCGGAACGGTTCTTCCAGGGGATGCTGCGCGTGTACGAGCGGAGCCTCAGGCGCGTGCTGCCCCACCGGAAGACGATGACGGCGCTGTTCGTCGCGCTTGTGCTGGCGACGGTGTGGTTGTTCGTCGTCACCCCCAAGGGATTCATCCCCAGCGAAGACGTCGGGATGATCTTCGGTTTCACGCAGGCGGCGGACGACATCTCGTTCGACGCCATGATGGCGCATCAGCGCGCCGTGGCCGACGTCATCCGGCAGGATCCCGCGGTGGAGCAGCTCATGTCCGCGATCGGGGCGAGCGGAGCCAGCTCGACGCTCAATACGGGGCGTGTCTTCGTCAAACTGAAGCCGCGCTCCGAGCGGCCGAGCTCGACCGCGGTGATCCAGCGGTTGCGCAGCAAGCTGGCGGCGATTCCGGGCATCACCGTCTTTTTGCAGGATCTGCCGACCATCCGCATCGGGGGGCGGCTGACCAAGAGCCAGTATCAATATACCCTGCAGGACACGGACACGCGGGAGCTCTATCACTGGGCCGCGGTGCTGGAGGCCCGGATGCGCGAGCTGCCCGGCTTTTTGGACGTGACGACCGATCTGGAGGTCAACAACCCGCAGGTGACCGTCGAGATCGACCGGGATCAGGCCGCGGCCCTCGGCGTGTCGGCGGGCCAGATCGAGTCGGCGTTGTACGACGCCTACGGCGCCCGGCAGGTGTCGACCATCTACATGCCGACCAACCAGTACTGGGTCATCATGGAGCTGCTGCCGCGGGACCAGCTCGACCCCGACGCGCTGGCCAAACTCTACGTCCGGTCCGCGTCCGGCCGGCTGGTGCCCCTGCACGCGGTGGCGTCGCTGACGCGGAGCGTCGGGCCGCTCACCGTGAACCACCAGGGGCAGCTGCCCGCAGTGACGATTTCCTTCGACCTGCAGCCCGGCGTTTCGCTCAGCGACGCCGTCGAGCGGGTGAGCCGTCTGGAGCGGGAGCTGCGGCTGCCCCTGACGCTCAGCGCGAGTTTTCAGGGGACGGCCCAGGCGTTCCAGTCGTCGCTGCAGGGGATGTGGCTGTTGCTGCTGCTCGCAGTGGTGATCATCTACATCGTGCTGGGCGTGCTCTACGAGAGCTTTCTGCATCCGCTCACGATCCTGTCGGGATTGCCTTCGGCCGCCTTCGGCGCCGTGCTGACCCTGCGGCTCTTCGGGATGGAGCTGAACATGTACGGCTTCGTCGGCCTCCTGATGCTGCTCGGTATCGTGAAGAAAAACGCCATCATGATGATCGATTTCGCGCTCACGGCGCAGCGGAACGAAGGGAAACGCCCCCTCGACGCGATCATCGAGGGGTGCCTGGTCCGGTTCCGTCCGATTATGATGACGACGATGGCGGCCTTCATGGGCACGCTCCCGA
>DATJYI010000094.1:0-11407 GCA_035499635.1 Nitrospiria bacterium
CAGCCAGAAGCTCGGCATCGAGACGCCCAGCATGGCAAACGTCAATGCGCCGACATCCCAACCGCTCCGCGGCCGGGCGGCGGAGAGCCAGCCCAGCGGCAGGGCCAGGCCACAAGCGAACAGCAGGGCTGCGGCCGCCAACTCAAGTGTCGCAGGCGCCCGCTGGAGAATGACCGAGATGACCGGTTGATGCAGATGAATTGATTCGCCCAAGTCGCCTTGTATCGCCTCAACCAGAAAGAGTCGGTACTGGTCCAACAGCGGACGGTCCAGGCCTAACTGGTGGCGCAGTTGCTGCAGATCGGATTGCGCGGCCGACTCCCCCAGCATGATCTCCACCGGATCGCCGGGAATGAGATGCATCAGGAGAAAGACGAGCGTCATGACTCCGAATACGACGGGCACCGCGAGTAATAGACGACGCAGGAGATATCGTCCCATACGCCGGCGATTATAACGCGCCCGCCGCTGTTTGACACCCTGGATATTTATATGCGGGTGAGATGGAATCTCTAATGATACGTATGAGCTCTTACCCCAATTGATCCGCTTCGCGTTGGTTGAATCGGGGGGAGAGATCCTCATCTCCCCCCGGTCCCTCCATCGGATTTACACTTTCCCTTTGTCTTGCGTATGTTCCTACGTACATCATGGGTTCAATAATCAATGGGGGGGTTGCGGGGGGAGATAGCGTCTCCCCCCGCATCCAATATACCCAGATTGACGGATGCCGACGAACATGGCACAATATTTTTCCGTCTATGCCTCACCCTCCCGCATGACGCCACCACTTCCCGACCTCTCTCCCGCCATCCGTGCGAGTCTGCGCCGCGTCGCGGCACAACGGCTCCGATGGCCCGACGAGCCGGCGACGGTCACGCCGCTGGCCGGCGATGCCTCCAACCGGCGTTATTTTCGCATCACCGCCTCGTCCGGCGATGCCTCCGCCAGCGCCATCCTGATGCTGCTCGCTGATCCGGAAGGGTTCAAGGCCTCGGAAGAAGCGGTCAGCCGATCGGCGCCGCCGGTCACGGAACTGCCGTTTATGAACATCTGGCGCCATTTGCACAGCCGGGGCCTGCCGGTGCCGGAGGTCTACCATTACGAACCAAGGGAGGGGTGGCTGCTGCTCCAGGATTTGGGAGACCGGCTGCTGAGTCAGGCCGTCCAGCGTCAGCCGCCGCAGATCATCAAGGGGTTGTACCACCAGGCCATCGAGGAGCTGGTCCGGTTACAGACGGCCGGCTCCTCGCCAGCCGATCCCGGCTGTCTGGCTTTCGGCCGCGTCTTTGATGACGCCCTGCTGATGTGGGAATTCGATCATTTTGTGGAGTACGGCATCGAGGCGAGACGGGGAGCGGTGCTGGATCCCGCCCACCGGGAGGCGATGCGCGCGGCCTTTCGCCCGATCGTGTCGGAGCTGTCCGGCCAGCCGCGCTGCTTTACCCATCGGGACTATCACAGCCGCAACCTGATGCTGCACCAGGACCGCATCTGGCTGCTCGATTTTCAAGACGCGCTGCTCGGCTTTCCGCAGTATGACCTCGCGTCGTTGCTCCGCGACTCCTACATCTCGCTGCCCGATGAACTGATCGACGGCCTGCTCGACGACTACTTCCAACTCAGCGACCGGGCGGGGCGGCGCATCGACGATCCGGCATCATTCCGGCGCCTGTTCGATCTGGCCAGCGTGCAGCGCAATCTCAAGGCCGCCGGCCGCTTCGTCTATATCGATCGCGTTAAACACAATCCGAACTTTCTTCCCGCGATCCCCCGCACGCTGGCCAACGTCCGGGCCAATTGCCGCCGCTACCCCGATTTGAAGCCGCTTGCCGAACAGCTCGTCCCCCTTGTGCCGGAGCTCTCCGAGCCCCCTTCGGCCACAACTTCGCCTTCGTCAACGCCGGTCAAGGACCGGCCATGAAGGCGATGGTCCTGGCGGCCGGACTGGGCACCCGGTTGCGGCCGCTGACCGACACGATCCCGAAAGCGCTCCTGCCCGTCGCGGGCCGGCCGCTGATTCACTATCCGTTGTTATGGCTCAAGCGCTACGGCATCACGGAGATGGTGATCAATCTTCACCACCATGGACAGCAGATCGCCGACTCGCTGGGGGACGGACGGGCCATGGGGCTGACCCTGCACTACTCCTGGGAGCCGACGATTCTGGGCACGGGGGGCGGCATCAAACAGGCGCGCCGTCTGCTGGGAGAGAAGCCCTTTCTGGTCGTCAACAGCGATATTGTGATCGATCTGAATCTGGATAAGGTGGTCGAATTTCATCACCGCAAACAATCGGCCGTCAGCATGGTCCTCCGCGCCGATCCCGATGCCGAACGCTACGGGATCGTTGAACTGGACGGGCAGGACCAGATCCAGACCATTGTCGGACAGGGGGGACAGGGTGGGCGTGGCCGCGCCGGGAGCGCCACGCTTCGCCGGCTCATGTTCACCGGCGTGCATCTTTTGGAGCCGTCCGTATTCGACGCCATCCCCGGCGACGGCTTCTCCTCCATCACCGATGTCTACATCGCCATGTTGCAGCGGGACGAACGGTTGTGCGGCTACGTCATGAAAGGGACCTGGATGGATCTGGGCACGCCGGAACGGTATCAAGAAGCCGATCAACTACTGCGTTCCGGCCGGCTTGTATTGTCCTATCTGAAATCGGCCGAATCCGCAGCGACCCCTGCCGTCACACGCCACCGGACGGCCCCGCGCTCCCGCGACGATTGATCAAGTGCACCACCCCTTCAACGGGCCTGCATGACACCGACGGGCCGCATTCGATGACTCGACGGCGGCGTCTCGCCCCGCTTGCACTGACGGCCGTCTGCGCCTTGGCGTCCTGCCGGCCGGCGACGGCGCCGATCGCCGCGTCCACGTTGCCGAGATGCGGTCAGGTTGCCATCAGCCAGGTGCTCGATCACCGCGAGGTTCGCCTGGCCGACGGCACGCTCGTCGAACTGGCCATGCCGCAACTATTCCTGCAGATCCCCTCGCCGGACCAACCCGATCTCGTCGCGTTGAACAAGGCGCTCATCGCCTATCTGAAAGCGCACTTAGAAGAACGGACGGTCTCCGCCGATGTGGCGGACGGCAAACTGACGCTGTGCGGCCAGGATGTGGTCACATTGGGCACCGGGCTGGTCAGCGACGGTCTGCTCTATCTGGAGCAGGTCACCGGATCGCTCGATCCCGATGCGCAGATTACTTGGAAACAACTGGAATATGAGGCCCGGCAACACCGGCTGGGCCTGTGGAAGAAGGGGGACGTGGGCGCGGCGCCTTTCGACCGAGTCGCCCGGTTGACGCTCCGCAGCCTGCCACGCGAGCAGACGCTCGATGAAATCACTTTCAACGGCCAGGTCTCCGGCCGCGGCGCCGCCCTGACGCCGGAGCAGGTCGACCGGTTACATGCCGTTGTGGCCTCCAGCGCCATTGTTCTGCTGCCCCGCAGCCCCAATTTCTGGCGTCTCTGTTGTGACGTGGCCGGCAGTTGGTACCGCATCTATTACCCCCGACGTACCGACGACACCCAGTCGGCCGATTACATCGAATCACCCGATTTGGAGACCTTCTTCCGGCAGGTGTTCGATGAGAACGCAGGGAGCGGCCCATGATCAGGCTTGGCTCCGAGCGGACGCAGGCGCAACACGCCTCCCGCGTGCTGCCTGGGTTCCCGCACTACCACCTGTAAAATGTGTGATAGGGGCTGCCCCATCAATGCCGCATGGCAACGCCCATGAAGTCCACGGGCGATTCAACCTTTTCCCTCCAGGGGTGTCTCATAGGGTAACGGGCATGGAGCATGATGCGGAACTCCTTGAACGGTTTCAGAGGGGTGACCAGACGGCGTGTGAAACATTGGTGGCACGCTACCGGGAGCCGCTCTACCGCCTTGCGTACCGCTGGCTCCACGACCAGGAGGAGGCGTTGGACGTGACCCAACAGGCGCTGGTGCAGGCCTTCCTGCACCTGGAACAATTTCAACGGCGGAGCAGTTTTAAAACCTGGCTCTATCAGATTCTGCTGAATCTGTGCAAGAATCGCCGCCGCTCAGCCGGGCGTGTGAGGTTCGAGCCGCTCAGCGAGGCGCTCTCCGCTCCGCAAGAGGACGGTTTGACCTCCGCGATCAGGATGGAGGAGGCCTTGCGGCTGCGACGCGCAATCGACAGCCTGCCAGATGCCCAGCGCACCACCGTCATTCTACGGATTTATGAGGAGCTTCCCTTCGACGCCATTGCGTTGATCCTTCAGTGCTCCATCGGCACGGCGAAAGCGAATTTTCACCATGCGTTTGAAAAGTTAAAGGCCTGGTGTCGCGCGGAGCAGACTCCATGAATTGCCAGACGGTTCGTCCGCTGCTGATGGATGATGTGAACACTGCACTCCCCGCCGAACAACAGGCCGCGGTCGATGCGCATCTGCAGGGCTGCGAGTCGTGCCGGGCCGAACGTGCCGACATCGAGCGTCTCTTGACCCTGCTCCGTGCGCAGACCGTCCCCCAGCCGCCGGCTCGCCGCTGGGCCATGTTGCAGTACACTGTATTGGCCGAAATGGCGCGGCGCACTCCCCCCAGCAAGCCGATCCGCCGCCGTGCGCCTTCTCTTCTCCCATGGTGGACGTGGTCGGCCGCCGCGGCGGCTCTGCTGCTGTGGCTCGTCTGGACTCCGGTCACACAGCGGCTCCTGCCGCATCGATCCAGCAGCCAGTCCGACTCGGCCGACGGGTCGAACACCCTGGGCCCGCTCATTGCCGAGATGATGACCACGACGCCCTCCGTGCTCAACGGCCTTGATGAGGGCCCCGGCTCCTCTCCCCTGGAGGGGCTGGACCAGCTCGATCTCGACGAGGTGCAACATGTCGAACACTCTCTGGGGAATCTCTAACGTGAACGTGCTATCAGTTTCAGTCGAAAGGAGGATCCCATGCCACGCTCTTTCTTGCTGACAGCCTTGATGGCCGGCGCCTTCGTATGCGCGCTCTTGCACGGGCCGTTTCCCGTCATCTCCAAGGCCTGGGCCGATCCCCCGATGGGAGCGGCCGACACATCTCCGAATCCCTACGTGATCGCTCCCAACCGGCAAGATGAAGCCGGCCGGCAACGCTTGTTTGAGCGGATGGAAGAGATCAAATTCCGTCGCCTGAATCAGGCCTTGCCGCTGAGCCCCGAACAGTCCCAGCGTCTGCTCGAACCGTTGCGGCGCCTCGATCAAGATCAATGGTCGCTCTATCATGAGCGGTCAGCCGTAATGAAACAGCTCCAGGGAGTGATGAGCGATCCCAACAGGCCCAAGGGCCGGGCCCAGGAACTGGTCAACCGGATCGAGCAACTGGACGACCGCGCCACAAAGCTCCATCAGGACGAATATGCGCTCATCAAAGGGGTTCTTTCGCCGGAGGAACAAGCCTCTTATTTGCTGTTCCGGCAGCGGTTCAATCAGGAGGTGAGGGAGAAAATCCGTGAAGCGCGTCTCCATCGACAGGAGCAGATGCGCGACCGTGGCATGGAGCGGACACAACCATGAGCGTGAAATCCGGGCCATGGATGAGACGGCTGCTGTGCGTCACCGCAGGATTGTTGATCGCCGGTTGCGTCGCCGTGGCCGGACCGCCGCCTGCCGGAAGAGTTGAGATGGTTCCACCGGCCCCGTCTGCGGTCGTCGTCTGGACCCCTGGGTACTGGGTTCACGGATGGGGCGGCTGGAGATGGGTGCCCGGCCGGTATGTCAGTCCGCCATGGGTCGGTGCCGTCTGGGTGCCCGATCATTGGCGACAGGCCCATCGAGGCTGGCGTTACATACCCGGCCACTGGAAATCGCGGCGGAGTGTCGCGGCCACAGGCGTCGTTCAAGGGCAGTGACCCGATGCTGGCTCACAACTCAGGCAGGCGAAGTCCCTGCACCTCGCGCACCAGCCAGTGACGGCCTTCCTTGACGACGGTCAGCGTCAGACGCTCGGGTTGACTCGGGGTGCCCATCAGGTAGAGCGGCTGGCCCTGCACGGCGCCCGAGACGACGACGGCCAGCGAGAGATGGGCGGTCGCCTCCGCTCCGCCGGACAGGTCCGAGAGGGTCTGATCCCTGATCTCGACCCGAAGCCCCTGCACTCCCAGAAAGAGCCGTTGGAGCATCGGACGCACACTCTCAACCGTTAATCCGAGGTCGTCGTGATAGTCGGGCGACATCAGGCTGATCACGCCGTGGAGTGATTTCTCTTCGACCGCATTCTTACCCGTCTCTACCAGCCGGTGGATTTTGGCTTCGTCACTCTCCGTGCAGGTGCGCCAGAGCCAGGCGCCGGCGGTAAGCATCACAATAATAATCATTGCTGTCAGCAAGGGCCTAGACAACATCATGTGTCACGCTAACACGCGAAATGGTAAGGCGCAAGGTAATCGGGTGATAAAAGGGAACAGCCTGAACACGATCGGCGATAGCTGAGCGTCGATTTGACACGCGAGCTGCGGCTGAAACTCGTACGGCGATGGGGGGTTGTCAGGGGGGAGAGGAGCATCTCCCCCCTGACTCTAATAGACTGCCAAATATGTTACTATCCGGCATTGCCATGGACTATAAAGCCACGATTCTGCTGCCCAAGACGGACTTTCCGATGAAGGCCGATTTGGCCCGCCGTGAGCCGCAGCAACTGGCCGACTGGGACCGGCTGGAGCTCTACGAACGGGTGGAAGCGGCGCGCCGCGGCGCGTCGCCCTTCATCCTGCACGACGGGCCGCCCTATGCCAACGGCCGGATCCACATCGGCCACGCGCTGAACAAGATTCTGAAGGACATTGTCGTCAAATCGAGGCTGCTTGCCGGCCACGCCGCCCCGTTTGTGCCCGGCTGGGACTGCCACGGCCTGCCGATCGAACACCAGGTGATGAAGGAAGCGGGCCCGAAGGGGCGCGCGCTCGACCGGCTTGAAATCCGCCGCCGCTGCCGGAGCTATGCGGCGAAATTCATCGACATCCAGCGGGAGGAGTTTCAACGGCTGGGCTGTCTCGGTGACTGGTCTCACCCCTACCTGACGATGGAGCCCGATTACGAGGCGGCCATTGTCCGGGAATTCGGCAAATGCGTCAAGGCGGGCGGCGTCTATAAGGCCAAAAAACCGGTCTTCTGGTGCTGGCATGATGAGACAGCCCTGGCCGAGGCGGAAGTGGAGTATGAGAACCACACTTCACCGTCGATTTACGTGAAGTTTCCCGTCACCAATCCGAGGAAAGTCCGGGATCTGGCCGGCGCGAGCGTCGTCATCTGGACCACGACGCCGTGGACGCTCGTCGCCAACCGGGCCGTCGCGCTGCATCCGACCCATCAGTACCGTCTCGTCAGCACCCCGGCCGGCGCGTTGATCCTCGCCCAATCGCTGATTCCGTCCTGCATGAAGGCCTTCGGTTACGAAGCGGGCGACTACTCGGTGCACGAGATTGGCTGGGCGGGGAGGGAGCTGGAAGGCGTGATCTGCCGGCATCCCTGGCTTGACCGGGATTCGCCCATCATCCTCGGCGAGCACGTCACACTGGACCAGGGCACCGGCTGCGTCCACACCGCCCCGGGCCACGGCCAGGAAGACTACGAGGTCGGACTGAAATACGGCCTGGAGGTCTACGCGCCGGTCGACCAGCAGGGGAGGTTTGAATCCGACGCGGGCGAGTTTGCCGGCCAGCAGGTCTTCACGGCCAATGCGGGCATCATCGGCTTGTTGAAGAGCCGCGGCGCGTTGATCAAGGAGGAGTCCCTGACCCACTCCTACCCCCACTGCTGGCGGTGCAAGCAACCCGTGATCTTCCGGGCGACGGAGCAGTGGTTCATCTCAATGGAGACAAACGATCTTCGCGCACGCGCGCTCGCGGCGATCGATCAGGCGGTCGCCTGGATCCCCCGGTGGGGCCGGGATCGCATCTACGGCATGATCGCCGGCCGGCCCGACTGGTGCATTTCCCGTCAGCGGGCGTGGGGGGTGCCGATCGTCGCGTTCCGATGTCAGCAGTGCCGGCGCCTCCATTATCCGCCGGAACTGATTGACCACGTTGCCGGCCTGATCGAACGGGCGCCGAACGGCGCGGATCTGTGGTTCGAACAGGAGGCCGCCGCGCTGCTGCCGGCCGGCACGCGCTGTCCGGCGTGCCAGGGGACCGCCTTTGCCAAGGAGTCGGACATTCTGGACGTCTGGTTCGAATCGGGCGTGAGTCACGCGGCCGTGTTGAAGCGGCGAACCGACCTGCGGTGGCCGGCCGATCTCTATCTGGAAGGCTCCGACCAGCATCGGGGCTGGTTTCACAGCGCGCTGCTGACGGCGCTGCAGACCGACGGCCGGCCGCCCTATCACGCGGCGCTCACACATGGGTTCGTCGTGGACGGCGAGGGAAAGAAGATGTCCAAATCGGCCGGCAACGTTGTCGCGCCCCAGGAGGTCATCCAGCAACACGGGGCGGAGATTCTCCGTCTGTGGGTTGCGGCGGCCGACTACCGGGAAGACGTCAGGATCTCGCCCCAGATTCTCGATCAGCTGGTGGAAAGTTACCGGAAAATCCGGAACACCTGCCGCTATCTGCTGGGCAACCTGGCCGGCTTCGATCCGGCCACCGACCGGCTGCCGGTCCCGGAGCTGGAAGAGATCGACCGGTGGGCCCTGCACCGGCTTCAGGAGGTGGCCGAACAGATCGGCACCGCATACCAGGAGTATGAATTCCATCTGGTCATTCATGCATTGAACCATTTCTGCGCGGCCGAGTTGAGCGCGTTCTACTTCGACGTCCTCAAGGACCGGCTCTATTGCGAAGGCGCGCGCAGCCGTCTGCGCCGGTCGGCCCGGTCGGCGCTGTATGACTTGTTGCAGGCGATCACCCGGTTGATGGCGCCGATTCTCACGTTCACGGCCGAAGAAGTCTGGCAGGCGATGCCGGCGTCCTGGCGGCCGGAGACCGAACGCGCCGGCGTCCTCCTGAGCCGGTTTCCCGTGGTCGATCCCACCCTGCGGGATGTCCAGCTGGCCGGCCGATGGGAGCGGTTGCTCGCCCTGCGGGACGACGTCGCCAAGCAGCTTGAAGAGGCGCGTCAGTCCAAACTCATCGGCAGTTCATTGGAGGCTGCCGTCTCGCTCCAGGTCGATCCCGAGAGCCGTCAGTGGCTGGCCCCCTACGAGGCCTTCCTTCCCTCATTCTTCATCGTGTCTACGGTCACGATCGCGTCGTCGGACGAAACCGGCCGGTCCGTCCGCGTCGCGGTCAGCCGGGCTCCGGGCTCCAAATGTGTCCGTTGCTGGCGATATGATTCAGCCGTGGGGCAGGCGGCCGACCACCCCGGACTCTGCGCACGGTGCGCGCCGGTCGTGCGGGAGTTGGCGGCATGAGCCCTTCAGCCCGTTACAGCCTCTACGCGCTCCTCAGCGGCGCCATCGTCCTGCTTGATCAATGGACGAAGGCGCTCGTGCAGCAACGGATGAGCCTGATGGAATCGATCCCGGTCATCCCCAACCTCTTCAACCTCACCTATATTCGGAATCCCGGCGCGGCCTTCGGCCTCTTTGTCGGCATGAACCGGAGCGCGCGCGGGCTCTTTTTCCTGGCGATCACCGGCGCGGCCATCGTCGTGATCGGCTATTTCTTTGTCGCCTCGATCCGCGACGACCGCCGGCTCGCCCGGGCGGGCGGCACCTCATCCACCCGGCACAATCGCTGGCTGCGAACCGGCCTGGCGCTGGTCTTCGGCGGGGCGATCGGCAATCTGATCGACCGGATGCGCTACGGCGAAGTGGTCGATTTTCTCGATTTTTATCTCGGCCCCCATCACTGGCCCGCATTTAATGTCGCCGATTCTTCAATCACCATCGGCGTGTCGATACTGCTGGCGGCCGCCTTCTTTCTGCCCGATCCCGCCGGCGCCTCCCATCCAACCGGCCGCTTCAACGCCACCGGCACCCCGCCGTCTCAACCGCCGACGGCATGAGCGACGCCCGGCAGTTTCTCATCACCGCCGGGGAGCATCCGCAGCGGCTTGACCACTATCTGGGGATGAAGCTGCATGGCCCGTCCCGGGCAAAGATTCAGCGCTGGATTGCCGCCGGGCAGGTGCTGGTCAACGATGCGCCGCAGCGCGCCTCCCACAAGGTCAGGCCGGGCGACCGGGTGACCGTCAACGTTCCGCCCCCGGTCAGAACGGCGCTCCGGCCGGAAGCGATCCCGCTCGAGATCGTCTACGAGGATGACGACCTGCTGGTCGTCAATAAACCGCCGGGTCTGGTCGTCCATCCGGCGCCGGGCCATGACCGTGGCACGCTGGTCAACGCCCTGCTGCATCATTGCGGGGCGCTGCGCGAAGTCGGCGGGCGGGAGCGGCCGGGACTGGTGCACCGGCTCGATAAGGAGACGTCGGGACTCCTGGTTGTGGCCAAGACCGAAGCGGCGATGCGCGATCTGGTCGCCCAATTCAAACACCACACGATCGAACGCCGCTACCTGGCGCTGGCCGTCGGACGTTTCGAACGGCGGCAGGGGGAGATCGCGCTGGCCATCGGGCGCGACCGGGTGCACCGGAAGAAATTCTCCTCACGGACGGCCAGCCCCAAAGCCTCCACCACCCGCTACCGGGTGCTGGAACAATTCACTCCGGCCACGATGGTTGAAGCGACGCCGTTGACCGGCCGCACCCACCAGATTCGCGTTCATTTTGCCAGCATCCGCCACCCGCTGGTCGGCGACGTGTTGTACGGGGGGCCGGCAATCCGTCGGTTGACTCAACTAGCCGGCGAGGGACCCGATGGCCGGCCGTTGATTGCACGACAGATGCTCCATGCCCAATCGCTCGGTCTGCGCCACCCCGCTACGGGACAGAGCATGCGATGGGAGGTGCCGCCGCCGACTGACATGGCGGCCGTCATCGCCTGGCTCCGGAACCGTGATCGCGTTGACAAGGGAAAATCCTGACGGTATAGTGATTTCACGACGATCGCCCGCAAATGTCGCTGGGAATTTGAGCCGGAAAATCCCCGTTGGCCAGGGGCCGAGTGCAGAATTGACGCACGAGTCGTGAGTTTAATTCGTACGGCGATGGGGGTGATCAAGGGGAGATGCTCATCTCCCCTTGATGTGAGCGAGTGCAAAGCACGAGCGGAACAAATCGCCGAACGTCGATGTGACACGCGAGCAACGCGGGTGATGCGTATGGGCGATGGGGGTCTTAGGGGGAGCTGAGCTCACGACGTAGACCCGCAAACAGCGGTGGATTCCTGGACTGGAAGCATCCCCGTTGGCCAGGGGTCGAGCGTCGATGTGACACGCGAGCAACGCGGGTGATGCGTATGGGCGATGGGGGTCTTAGGGGGAGCTGAGCTCACGACGTAGACCCGCAAACAGCGGTGGATTCCTGGACTGGAAGCATCCCCGTTGGCCAGGGGTCGA
>DATJYI010000095.1:0-23145 GCA_035499635.1 Nitrospiria bacterium
ACGGGGTCGTGCGCCTCTTCGGCGATCTGAAACGGCATGACATGGGGCCGGGATTGGCCGAATCGATTGATGAGGCCGGCACGGGCGCGTCGGTGTTTCTTACGCGCAACTTGTGGGGCGTCGGCTCTACGGCCCCCTACATGCACGACGGCCGGGCGACGACCCTGACCGAGGCAATCATCGAGCACGGCGGCGAAGGAGAGACGGCCAAGCAGGCCTTCCTTGCGCTCTCAACGGCCGACCAGCAGGACCTCGTCGCCTTTCTGAACAACCTGGTGCTCTTCAAACAGCCGGATACGGCGGCGCCAGCCACAAACACCAGCACCACCGTCTTCCAAAAGAAGTCATTCCAACGCTGATCGATTCTAACCTGTACACCGTTCCCCAAGGGGGCCGCGCCAGCGGCCCCTCTGTTTTTCTTACTTTGCCTGGGCGCGGATCGTTAGCTCTTTAAGAGCTTGAAGGCGTGCGACCATTCATTCCGCAGCAGGCCCGGGATGCACCAGAGGATCGCCAGCGGCTCGATCGCGCGGGCCGCTTCGGCGCCGCCGAGATCCTCCACCTCGAAGCCGAATTGCGTGAGGATCTTCCCTGCCTCTTTCTTCGCGGCCGGGTCGATCCCGCAGATGAACATCGTCGGTTTCATCCCGCCGAAGTCGGGGTTGACCATGAACGCGCTCCCGATGCAGCTGAACGCCTTCACAAAGCGCGCTTTGGGATAGGCCGCCTGCAACTGCTCCATCAGCGACTGATCGAGCGAGGTGAAGTATTTGAGCACGCCCTTCTCCGGCGGCGCATCGGCGATCGGGTTGGTGGCATCCAGGATCACTTTGCCGTTGAGCAGGTCAGCGCCGGCTAGCTTCAGCGTTTCCTTGGCCGCCGTGCCTTTGGCGGCGAGCACGATCAATTCGCCGAAAGCGGCCGTCTCCGCAAAGCTGCCGACCCGGCCCTTTTCACCGGCCTTCTTTTTCCAGTCGGCCAGTTTCGCCGGGCTTCTCGTGCCGACCATCACGTCATAGCCGTGCTTGATGAAACCGTTGGCTAGAGAATGGCCGACGACGCCGGAGCCAAGAATGCCGATATTCATGATCTGCCCCTTTGCGTTAAATCACCCGACGCCTCTCACCCGCGCGGGAACAACGGCACTTAGTCCTCACCCAGCGCTTCGAGGTCGGCCAAATCCTTTTTCCGCCCCAGCGCCCGCTTGTTCTGAATCAACTCTTTCTTCCCAAGATAGCGCACATTGAGATCGCCGTAACGGGCCTCCACTTTGCCAGTCGCCGCTTGTTGCCATGAGACCCCGGTGATGGACGTGACAAGGTCGACACGAACGGGGGCCCTGCCGAGTTGGATCACATTGTCGGGGGCGGTGAAGTCCTCTGCCGTCAGCCCAAGCGATCCGAAGCCGAACTCGTCCAATGCGCGGAGAATTCGACCGGCATTCTCCGGATCAGGACGCACCAGGA
The DNA here is from genome assembly GCA_035499635.1 of Nitrospiria bacterium. GTDB lineage: Bacteria > Nitrospirota > Nitrospiria > JACQCE01 > JACQCE01 > JACQCE01. The sequence continues at coordinate 1,467 of DATJYI010000095.1, forward strand.
TGTCGAGGTCTCCGGTATAGCGGGGCGCGCCATGATAGGCGAGGGCGTGCGCGCCGACGATCAGATAGTCAACGTGATGTGCGTTGAACAACGCGAGCAGTTCGCTGAAGTCTCGCGGCACGTCCATCCCGTTGCCTCCTCAGGCGCTCCACTTCAGCCACGCGCTCTTCAGGTGTTTTGGAAAGCCAGAATGCGAGATTCTCCCGGACTTCTGAGAACTCCTGCAACTTCGCCTTTCGAACCACCTTCTGCATGACAGTGCTCCCGGAATATTTGTTCTATTCTACTATACTTTTATTGAAACCCCTACACCCGCTCCCTGCCTGCCGGCAGGCAGGCGCGCCCGCGCTGGGGCTTGTCCCTGCTGCACGAGGCAGGGACGACAGCAATCTCAATGTGTGATTGCAAGACCTGACCTCTATTGTTCATTTGCCCGGCCCATCATGAGATATGTCATCAGGTGGACGATTAGGGGCATTAGGGTCTTTGTTGAGATGGGGTGATGGGGTAGTGGTGGAAAATTCAAAATTCACCGTCACGGTGCCTGAAACTCCCACCTCGATTTCTTTCTCCTGGGTTCCAAGAGTAGGATGCCAGGCGATGAGATTGTATTTCCCAGGTGGAACTTGATCGATGACATACGTACCATCAGGGCCCACGATGGCGTAGTAGGGATTTTCGACCGGATAGAAAAAGGCATTCATATAGTTGTTTTGGTCACCCTGTAAGAGCATGGTACTCCCCGGGTTATGCAGATAGATCGTTTCCGTCAGAAGTTGGCCCTTGCTGGGAATCGGCTTGTTAAAGAGCGTACTACTTGAATGGCCCTTTACCTCGTAACCGTGCGGATTATGCAGCACACCAGTGATGGAGTGTGGATCGGTGGGGTCGGCATCTTCATTTAAAATCCGAATGACTCCGCCATTCATCACTACACCGATCATGGTCGAAGGGCCACCCTGAACAAGAAATCGACAGTGATCGATCGTGACATCTGTGCCATTGAAGTGAAACGGCTTTCCCCTGGTGATGTCCTGAAGATAAACTATGACATCCTGCAGGCGGCCGTTATTGACCGTGACATCTTTGAAGACGCGATGGCCCCCACCGTCATTATCGACTTCGCCGCAGAATCGCGGCTGCGGGAACTTGGTGAGATCAAATATCTTCGGTGGTGGAGGTGTACCATTAAAGGTGATCGTCCCCTGAATCACCCCCTGGCCGGCAGGGCCCGCTTCATAGGCTGAGGCAGTAGAAATCATGAGCAGGCCGGTCATCACCACCATGAAGGAAGTAACGAGGAGTTTATTCATCTCTATCGAACCATCCATCAGGATGATGCCACTCATTCAAAATACGGCCCGCACGTTCCCTAAGAAAATCAGGTGCCGATTCATTTGCATAGAGAACTGAAGCAAATGGAACAAAAAGCATGGAAACTGAACGCCAACCTTGCGCCTTAAGAACTTCTAAATCAGCCATTGATTGGTTTGCTGCCAAAAATCTATATTGAAGATTTACATAGACGAGTGCATCTAACTTTTCTCGCTCAGCACCATAGCGAATTGATTTCTCTTTCAAGGCATCGCAAATAAGTGGGGTCAACTCCGAAGAGGTCATTGGTTTTGGAGACACGTATGGTTCTCTAAGATCATCTATGCAGATCGCACTCTTAAGATGCTCCGCTTTATTCCTCCATTCATCACCTCGCTTATAATCAGAATCAAGGATTTCTCTCATTTGAAAACATGCCAAGAAAAAGAAGGCATCTACAGGTTCATCTTCTCTTGTGGCAGCTTTTATTTCATTGTCCTTAAAACCAATCCCGATGCCCCTAAGAAAAGCACGGCAAATAGCTCGCTCACGCTCTGGCTTCATACTATTACTGAAAAAGTGCCGCGCTTCATTAATAACATGGCGTAGCTGATCTAAGTACTGCCTTTCCCAATCGTCGACCATTTGGATCACTTTCCTGGTTTCCCAAACCCCTCCGCGATCGCTTTGGCCAACGCCACCACGGTGAAGTCGGCCGGCTGGATGTCGACGGACAGGCCGAACTCACACGCGGTGTCAGCCGTGATCGGGCCAATGCAGGCAATCTTCACGCCAGCAAGCCATTTCTTTATTGGTTGCCCTTTAAAGAGCGCCATGAAATTCTTCACGGTTGATGAGCTAGTGAAGGTAATCACGGCCAGCTCCTTCCGCTCCAGCATCGCTTTCAATTCCTCGCGCCGCCCTTTTGGCGCCACCGTCCGGTAGGCCTCCACCACGTCCACCTTCGCGCCCCGTTTCTTGAGTTCCGCCGACAGGATCTCCCGCGCCTCTTTGGCGCGCGGCAGCAGCACTCGCTTGCCTTTCATCTTCACACCGGCCAGACCCTCCAGCACCGCCTCGGCCTGAAAATATTTCGGGACCAGATCGGGCACAATGCCGTGCCTTCTGACCGCCTCAGCCGTCTTGGGACCGATCGCGACGACCTTCGCCTTCGTCAACTTCCGCAGATCACCGCCTTTCTCAAACAGCCGCTTCATGAAAAAGTCGACACCGTTCACACTCGTAAAGAGCACCCAGTCGTAATCGGTCAGATTCGCGATCGCCCGGTCGAGTGGCTTCCAGCTCGCTGGAGGGACGATTTCGATCGTCGGGAATTCGACCGGCTGAGCGCCGTATCTCGCAAGAAGCTCCATGAATTCAGCCGCCTGCTCCTTCGCGCGGGTGATCAGGATTTTTTTGCCGAATAGCGGTTTGCTTTCTTGCCAGTTGAGCCGGTCGCGCAAGCCAATCACCTCCCCGATGAGCACGATCGCCGGTGGCCGGAGCCCGGCCTTCTCTACACGACCGACGATCTCCGACAACGGGGCGATGATCGTCTGCTGATTCGCCGTCGTTCCCGACTGGATCACCGCCACGGGCGACGAAGGGGGGCGACCGTGCGCCAGCAACCGTTCAACGATCTGAGGCAACCGCAGGAGCCCCATGAGGAAGACCACTGTCTGGTGCTGGCGCGCCAGTTCGGCCCAGTTCAACCGCTCCTCGTCTCCGCCCTCCTCATGGCCGGTCACAAAGATCACCGACGACACCCATTCCCGGTGGGTGAGCGGGATGCCGGCGTAGGCGGGCACGGCGATCGCCGACGTCACACCGGGCACGATTTCGAACGGAATCCCGTGCCCGGCCAGAAAGAGCGCCTCCTCCCCGCCCCGGCCAAAAATAAACGGATCGCCCCCTTTGAGCCGGACGACGGTTAACCCCTTGCCGGCCTTCTCAAGCAGCAGCCGGTTGATCTGCGCCTGACGGATATTAGGTTGGCCGCCCCGCTTGCCGGCATAAATTACTTCAGCGCCGGGTTTTACGTGGGTGAGCAGCTCCGTTGGTGCCAGCGAATCGTAGATTACCACGTCCGCTTCGCCGAGCAGTTTGAGTCCTCGAACCGTGATCAGCCCCGGATCGCCGGGCCCGGCGCCGATAAGATAGACTTTCCCCTGTTGTTCTGTGTGCTTCTTACCCATAAAAATAGGACAGATTTATTTTTCTACTTCGATGTCGAGTAAATCTCTTTCAAGATCATCCCCGCGCCGCGGTCGAGCAGCCGCTCGGCCAGCCCCTTGCCCAGCTCGGCCGCCTGGGCAACCGGCCCGCGCGCCTCATCCGCCACCAACTGCGTGCCGTCGAGGTTGGCGACTAATCCGCGCAATCGAAGCTCAAGCCCGATCAGCTCCGCGTGGCCGGCAATCGGCACTTGGCAGCCTCCCTCCAGGCGAGTGAGAAATGCCCGCTCGGCTTTCACACACACGGCTGTGTCGGCGTCGTTGAGTGGGGCGATGAGCTGATGAATGCGGGCGTCGTCGACGCGGCATTCCAGCCCCAGCGCTCCCTGGCCGATCGCGGGCAGACTAACGTCGGTCGACAAATATTCGGTCACCTGCCCCTCCCATCCCATCCGGCGCAACCCCGCCGCGGCGACGATGACGGCATCGAGGCTTTCGCTCTTGAGCTTGCGCAACCGCGTATCGAGATTGCCTCGTAGCGGAATGACCTGAAGATCGGGACGCGTGTGACGCAGTTGCGTCCCGCGCCGGAGGCTGCTCGTGCCGATCTTCGCCCCCTTCGGAAGCTTTGCGAAGGGCAGGCCGGCCGTCGAGATCAACGCGTCGCGCGGATCTTCCCGCTTGGTCGTCGCCGCAATGTGGAGCCCCGCTGGGATCTCAACCGGCACGTCCTTCATGCTGTGGACCGCGAGATCGGCCCGTCCGGCGAGCAGCGCCTCTTCGATCTCCTTGACGAAGAGTCCCTTGCCGCCGACCTTGGCGAGCGGTACGTCGGTGATCTTGTCGCCGGAGGTTTTGATCGTGAGGAGCTCGACCCGGCAGCCGGCGTGGAGCCGTTCCAGCTCCGTCTTCACCCAGTTCGCCTGCCAGAGGGCCAGCGGGCTCCCTCGCGTGGCCAGACGAACGGGCGGAATCTCGCTCATGATGCCTGGCTCACGACGGCTCGCTTTTCGGCTCGGCTGAATCGGCCTCCGGTTGACCCGCGGATTGATCCGTCAGCTCCCCCGACTTGGGCTCCGGCGGTTGCAGATCAAACAGCCGCCGGGCCGCTTCCACGTACAGCACGCCGTTGGCCGAGTTGGCCTCTTCCTTGAGCGCGACGAGCGGACCGTGCAGCAGCTTGTTCACGAGCGATTCGGCGAACCGGTCGATCGCCTCCCGCTGCTCGGGGGTCAGATCCTTCAGACGGCCCAGGAGCTTCTCCCGTTCGGCCCGGCGGATTGCCGCGGCCTTGTCGCGCAGCGCCACGATCGTCGGGACAACGTCGAGCGACTTGAGCCAACGGACCATCGCCTCCATCTCGCCCGTGATGATCTCCTCCGCCCGCTCCGCCTCGCGCTCCCGTTCGCGGCGGTTCGCCTCCACGACCGATTCGAGGTCGTCGACGTTGTAGAGGAATACGTTATCCAGTTCGTTGACGCGCGGGTCGATGTTGCGCGGGACGGAGAGATCGATCAGGAAGATCGGCCGGTTCAATCTCGCTTCGATCACGCGGGCCATGTCGTCATATTGGATCAAGAAGTGTTGCGCGCCGGTTGAGCAGATGACGATGTCGCTCTGGATCATCTGCTCCCGGGCCGCCTCCAGTCCGAACGACTCGCCGTTGAACTCGCGCGCCAGCGAGGCGGCCCGCGCCTGATGGCGCGAGCAGATCGCCACCCGGCTGACCCCCTGCGCGACCAAATGTCGGGCGGCCAGCTCGGCCATTTCGCCCGCGCCGATGAGGAGGACGGAGGTCTCCTCCAGTTTTCTGAAAATCTTCTTGGCGAGCTGCACGGCGGCGTAGCTGACCGAGACGGCGCTTTCGGCGATCTTTGTTTCGGTCCGGACCCGCTTGGCCACGAAGAGCGTCTTGGACATCACCTTGTTCAGCACCAGGCCGGTCGCCCGGCAGGCCATCGCCTCTTCAAAGGCATCCTTGATCTGGCCCAGAATCTGCGGCTCGCCCACAACCATCGAGTCGAGGCTCGAGGCGACGCGGAAGAGGTGGCGGATCGCCTCGGCGGCGACGTAGCCGTACAGATGGGGCGCAAGCGCTTCATGAGAGAGCGAATCGTGGATGGAGGCGAGAAATTGCCTGACGCTCTCGAAACCCTGCTCCGTCTCCTGCACGATGGCGCAGACTTCGACCCGGTTGCAGGTCGACACGATCAGCCCCTCCTGCACACCCGGCAGCGCGCGCAGCCGCGCCAGCGCTTCGGCGAGCTTCTTTTCGGCGATCGCGAGCCGTTCGCGCACCTCGACCGGCGCGGTCTTGTGACTTAATCCGACAATAATAATATTCATCAGCGACTCTTACAAAAACGCATAGAGAAACGTCACTCCCACGACAACGAAGCCGATGATCGCCAGCGATGCCGCCCGCTTGGCCCGCCAGCCGAAATTCATCCGGCCGTGCAGAATCACCAGATAGAAGAGCCAGGTCACGACTGTGAGCATCTGCTTGGGCGACCAGTTCCAGATGCCGCCGTGGCCCTGGCCCGCCCCCCAGATCGCCCCCGCCAGCATGCCGATCGTCAGCAGCGGGAAACCGAGCAGAATGGTCCCCTGGTTCATCTCATCCAGCAGATCGAGCGAGGGCAGCTGCTCGTACAACAGGTTGAACCGTTTCTCCTTCAGCAGCCGGTGCTGCAGCAGGTACATCAGGCCGATGATGAACGCCACCGCGAAGGCCACGAAGCCCAGCAGCGAAAAGACGATGTGCACGCCCAGCCAGGCGCTGCTCAAGAGGACCGGCGGCGCCTCCCCGCGGCCGACAGCGGCCAGCACACCCTCCGGCAGGGCGAGCAGAAAGGAAATGGGCAGGACGAATGAGCCCAGCACATGGAGCCGGTAGCGCAGCTCCACAACAAGAAACACGAGCACCAAGGCCCAGGAGACGAACGCCAGCGCCTGGTCGAGCGACGCAACGGGCAGCGCGCCCGATGACACGATCTCGCCGATCAGCACAGCCGTGTGGCCGACGAAGCCGCACGCCGTCACCGCCACGGCCAGCACCGACAGTCCTCGGCGCCGGCTGATCAGAAAACTCAACACCAGCAATGTTGCCAGAAAATAGAGGACGAGGACCGCTTTCATCACCATGGCCAGCATCGTCTGGTCCGGTCGAGACCGTTATCTGATGATTGCCAGCATGAGGGGGGGCCGGCACCGGGCGCCGGATGCGGTTCATTATAGGGAGGGTAGCCAAAAAGTGTCAAGCAACACGGCCTGTTGCGGGCCCGCCGTCCGCCCGGAAATTCGCCGCCGGAATGGGATGTTGTGTACACAGGATCAGGCCATGCTTCCGTCCCTGATCGAGCCAATAAATCAGCCACACAATGCATCATATAACTATCTGATATTCATACAATATTAATTTAATATTGGAGCCGCAAAATGGGGCCGTTTTTGCCCGGCAAAATGCCCCCCGTTGCGTTGACAGTTTGCTCAACGGCATGGTACAACAATCTCAACGGTACCCCTTGGCCTGGGCCCATCCGATGCTCACGCAGATGAAAGTCCGCGGGTTGATGTTTGATCCCTACAATAACGCCTATATCGTCATTCTGCGGGACGAGCAGAATGAGCAGTTACTTCCGATCTGGGTGGGCAAACCGGAGGCTAATGCCATTAGTTTCGCCCTGGAGGGCATCGCCACCCCCCGTCCGATGACCCACGACCTGATCAAAAACGTGCTGGACGGCGTGGACGCCAAGCTGATCAGCGTGGTCCTGACGGATCTGCAGGAAAGCACTTACTTCGCCAAGCTGCATCTCCTGTTCAAGGATTCGGAATATACCGTCGACTCACGGCCCAGCGACGCGATCGCACTCGCGCTGCGCACAGAGGCGCCGATCTTTGCCCATGAAGAGGTCATCAAAAAACACAGCGCGGAAGAGCTCGACCGCTGGCTGGAAAATCTCAAGCCGGAAGATTTCGGGAAATACGATGCTTAACGGAGCCGCCGCCCTGATGGCCCCGCCCTCGGAGGTCAAGGCCGCGCGCAAGCAACCGGCGCAGGTCTATCTGAACGAGAACGTGCTGATGGGCATGGTGCTCTCCACGGTCGAGGTGTTCAAGAAGGAATGCTTCGGCATGCTGCTCGGCTACCGCGCGGACGGGAAATACATCGTCGAGCACGCCATCCCGTATCAAAGCGTCCGGCGCGGCCACAACTGGACCGAGCTGCGCAGCGACAAGTGGAAGATCATCAAAGGGATCCTGCGCAATTTTCCCAAACTGGACATCCTCGGCGACTACCACTCGCACACAATGTACCGCGACATCCGGGCCAGCGTCACCCTGAGCGAGGACGACATCGCGTACATGGAGCCGCACGAGTTGCAGATCGTCGTTGCCATCAACCAGCACGAGCACCGGCGGACTTGGAGCTGGTCCGTGAACGCCGACCGCACACTGTCGGGCTGGATCGATCGCTACCACTTCCGGATCGCGGCCTATTACTACGACCGCCGCTCGGTCATCGGCAAAGGGGGTACGGGGGGCAATGGAAACGGCAACGGAAACGGCCACGGGCCGCGCAAGCCGCTGACGCGCCCCCGGATGGCGCAGATTCTCTGCCCGATCGCGATGGGGGCCGTCCGATGACGACGCGCCGGAAAGGCTCCTCGATGGAGAAACCGCTCAAGGTGGACGCGGTGCTCTCCGCCCCGAACACCGATGCGCACGTGGTCATCCTGAAGGCCGACGAGTCGCTGCTGCTGCCGATCTGGGTCGGCGCGCCGGAGGGCAACGCCATCAAGTTCGCCATGGAGGGCATTACGCCCCCCCGCCCGCTGCAGCACGACCTGTTCCGGAATCTGCTGGGCCATCTGAACGTACAGGTTGAACGGGTGGTCATTTCGGCGGTCAAGGGCAGCACTTACTTCGCCGAGCTCTGGCTGCAGTCCGACGGCAAACGGATCAAGATCGACAGCCGGCCGAGCGACGCCATCGCCCTGGCCCTGCGCGTGCAGGCGCCGATCTTCGCGGCGGACGAGGTGCTGGAGGCGCAACGCTTCGAGCACCTGGACGCCATCCTCGAGCAGTTCCGTCCGAAAGACGTCGGTCACTACGACGCCTGATCGTCCCCCGCTTGACAATGCTTTTTGGCATGTGGCATAGTGTCCGCTCGTTCGACAAATGATCCCATCATGATCAAAGCCACGCGCATGCTCAACGCCAGGCAGGTCAGCCGCGCCTGGCACCTGATCGACGCCGACGGACAGATTCTCGGCCGTCTCGCGTCCCAGGTGGCCACGATTCTCCGCGGCAAGCACAAACCCGCCTTCACGCCCCACGTGGATACGGGGGATTGCGTGGTGGTGGTCAATGCGGCGAAGATCCGGCTGACCGGCGACAAGCTGAACCAAAAGACCTACTACCGGCACACCGGATACCGTGGCGGGTTGAAGGCCACGCTGGCCCGCCATCTGATGGAGCGGAGCCCCGATGAAGTTGTCCGGAAGGCCGTCATCGGGATGCTGCCGAAAACGCCGCTCGGTCACGCCATGATCAAAAAACTCCATGTCTACGCGGGACCGAAGCACCCCCATCAGGCCCAATCGCCGGCGGCCCGTCCGCTGCGCTGGACGGCAAAGGCATCATGACCACAACCGCATTCGCCGCCACGGGCAAACGCAAGAGCGCGGTCGCCCGCATCCGCCTCGTGCCGGGCGAGCCGAAAGTGCTTATCAACGACCGCCCGCTCGAGGACTATTTCCCCCGGGGGCTCTGGGTCAAACAGGTGATGCAGCCGCTTGAGACAGCCAACGCCAAGGACAAATACACCGTGTATGCCAATGTCTACGGAGGCGGGTTGTCGGGCCAGGCGGGCGCCATCTCGCACGGCATCGCCCGGGCGCTGGTCATCAGCGACGAAGGCTTGAAGAAACCGTTGCGCGCACAGGGTTTGCTGACCCGGGATTCCCGTGTCAAGGAACGGAAAAAGTACGGACAGAAAGGAGCCCGACGGCGGTTCCAGTATTCGAAACGGTAAGGATCTCATTGGAGCCGGCGCATCGGGGAAGGTCCATCTGACCTTCCCTTTTTTTATACGCTGAAGTCGAAGAGGGACGTCGCAATGCAGACTCACCGATCACCGCGCACTACGCACGGGACGAGACCACACATGCCGCCGCGCCTCCGGGTTGGCGTCATCGGCGCCAGTGGTTACACGGGCGCCGAGCTGCTTCGTCTCTTGAGCGGCCATCCGAGGGTCGATCTCGCCGTGGCCACGGCCGATCGTTCGGCCGGCCGGCTGATTACGGAGATCTATCCGCAATTGTCCACGTACGAGGGGACGCGGTTTGCCGCGCTCGATCCCCGCGCCGTCGCCCGGCAGGCCGACGCGGTCTTTGTCGCGCTGCCGCCCGGCGAGTCGACGGCGGTGGTGGGCCGGCTGCTGGCTGCCTCCCGCCGCGTCATCGATCTGGGCGCCGATTTTCGCCTGCGCGACGCGCGCCTCTATCCCCGCTGGTATCACTGGCGCCATCGGCGGCCGGCGCTGCTGCGCCAGAGCGTCTACGGCCTGCCCGAATGGCACCGGCAGGAGATCGCGTCGGCCCGCCTCGTGGCCAATCCCGGCTGCTACCCGACTGCAATCCTGCTGGGACTGGCGCCGGCGGTCTCCCGAGCGTTGGCGGCGACGAACGCGCCGATCATCATCGATGCCAAATCGGGGCTGTCCGGGGCGGGCCGGAGTGCCAATCTGGCGTTTCAACTGCCCGAGGTGCATGAGAGCTTGGAGGCCTATCAGATCGGGACACACCGTCATACGCCGGAGATCGAGCAGGAGCTGGCGAGGCTGGCGGGCCGCAGAGCGGCGGTGACGTTCACGCCCCACCTGGTGCCGATGAGCCGGGGGTTGCTCGCGACGATCTATATCCAGCTCCGCCGGCCGCTCACGACAGCCGGATTGCGCCGCCTCTACCGGGAGGTCTACTCCGCGGCGCCGTTCGTCCGCGTTCTCGACAGCGGCTCGGCCAATCCGAAGGAGGTGCGAGGCACCAATCGGTGCGCCATCGGCGTCACGGTGCTGCCGCGCACGCGTCAGGCGGTGATCACCTCCGCGATCGACAATCTGGGCAAGGGCGCGGCGGGTCAGGCGATCCAGAATCTCAACCTCATGATGGGCTGGCCGGAGACGTTGGGGCTCGACCAGCCCGGCTTGATCGCCTGACGGCGGCCCGTCCATGCGGATCCGGATCCTACGGGGCGGTCTCACGGCGGTCGACAGGATTTGGGCCGCCGGCCTGTCTGCGGGGATCAAACCGACCGGACAGGCCGATCTGGCGCTGATTACTACCGACCGGCCGGCCGTCGCCGCCGGGCTCTTCACCCGCAACCGTTTCCAAGCGCCGCCGCTGCGGCTGACCCGGCGCCATTTGCGCAACGGCCGGCTGCAAGCCATCATCATCAACAGCGGCAATGCCAACGCCTGCACGGGCGCGCGAGGCCTGCGCGACGCCGGGACGATGGCCCGCGAGACGGCGCGGCTGCTCGGGCTTCCCCGCTCCGCGGTCGCGGTCGCCTCCACCGGTGTGATCGGCGTGCCCCTGCCGATTGACCGCATCCGCCGGGCGCTGCCCCGGCTGGTCGCCGCGCTGTCGCAGACCGGCGGCCTCCGCGCGGCCCGCGCCATTATGACCACCGACACGCGCCCCAAGGAGGTCGCGCTCGAGGCCCGGATCGGGGGACGGTTGATCCGCGTCGGCGGGATTGCCAAGGGGGGCGGCATGGTCCACCCCAATCTGGCGACAATGCTCGCCTTCCTGGCCACCGATGCGCCCGTCGCCGCGCCTCTGCTCAGACGGGCGCTGCGCGAGGCGGCCGACGAATCCTTTCACGCCATCACGATCGATGACATGAGCACGAACGACCTGGTCCTCTGCCTGGCGACGGGGGGTGCGGGTGGGCCGATGCTGGCCGGGGACACCGCCTACCGGCAGTTCAGCGCGCTGCTGACCGAGGCCTGCCGTCGGCTCGCGCTCCAGATGATCGGCGACGCCGAGGGGAGCACGAAGGTCGTGAGGATTGCGGTGCGGGGCGCCGCGACGCCGGCGCAGGCCCGCGCGATCGCCATGGCCGTGGCCCGGTCACCGCTGGTCAAAACCGCCTTCTACGGCGAAGACCCCAACTGGGGAAGGATCATGGCCGCCATCGGGGCGTCCGGCGTGGCCGTTCGGGAGAGCGCCGTGTCGATCGCCTTCGGACCGGTCACCATGGTGCGCGGGGGACGAAGCGCCGGTGCGGCCGCGGAACGGCGCGCCGCCCGTGTGCTCCGCGACCGTGAGATTCCCGTTCAGATCACTGTCGGCCGAGGCCGGGGCGCCGCGACCATCTGGACGTCCGATCTGACGGACGGATACGTCCGGATCAATGCGCATTACCGGACCTGAGCCGGCGATGGGGCGAACGTCCGGATGCGACGGCTGGAGGCGCCGAACACACCCTGAGCGAGACTGTCGAACATCATCGATTGTGAACACGCCCTCCGCTCTTCCTTGAAAACCGCCCGGAGGGTATGGTATCGTGCCGACGCACGCAGCGGTTCATCTCTCATGCCTGTGAAAAGGCGGCGGGGGTGGCCGGTCCGCCATTGACCGGCTGAACGCCGAGCAGGACGCAGGCAGAGGCATAACCCTACGAAAGGAGCACAACAGATGGCACAACCAACTCTGCAGGAATTGCTTGAAGCGGGGGTCCACTTCGGGCACCAGGCCAAACGGTGGAACCCCAAGATGAAACGGTTTCTCTACGGTGAACGCAACGGCGTTCATATTCTCGATCTGCAACAGACGATCACCCGCTTCAACGACGCCTACCAGTTCGTCAAACACACCGTCGCGGACGGCCAGTCGATTCTCTTCGTCGGCACCAAGCGGCAGGCCCAGCAGACGATCAAAGAGGAAGCGGATCGGTGCGGCATGTTCTACGTGGTCGAACGCTGGCTGGGCGGCATGCTCACCAATTTTCAGACGATCCGCAAGAGCGTCGATCGGCTGAACGCCTTGGAGCGCGCCAAGACCGACGGCACCCACGACCGGCTCTCCAAGAAGGAAGTCGCCAGGCTCGAGAAGGAGCGGATGCGCCTGGACCGCTACTTGAGCGGCGTGCGCAACATGGGCGGGCTGCCCGGCGCCGTCTATGTGATCGACACCCGCAAGGAATACATCGCCGTGGCCGAGGCAAACCGACTGGGGATTCCGGTCATCAGCCTGGTCGACAGCAACTGCGATCCCGACCCCATCAGCTACCCGATTCCCGGCAACGACGATGCCATCCGGGCGATCAAGCTGATGACCTCCCGGTTGTGCGAGGCGGTGCTGGAAGGCCGGGAGCTGGCCAGCCAGCGGCGCGATCAGGCGGTCAAGGCCCTTGTGGAACCGCCGGCGGCCCCGCCGGCCGACGATACGGCCGAACGCGAACCGGCCGTCGCCTACCAACCGGCCTCCTGATGGGCGCCGAAACCGTGTCCGTTCCCAATGCCCAACTTGTCAAACAACTGCGCGAGCGCACCGGCGCCGGCGTGCTCGATTGCCAGGCCGCGCTGCGCGAGACCAACGGGGACCTGGAAAAGGCCATCCTCTACCTGCGCGAGAAGGGGATCAGCAGCGCAGCCAAAAAGGCCGGACGCACCGCGTCGGACGGCGTCATCGGCACCTACATCCATCCGGGGGCCAAGCTGGGGGTCCTGATCGAAGTCAATTGCGAGACGGACTTCGTCGCCCGGACGGACGATTTCCAGCAGCTGGTCAAGTCGCTGGCCATGCAAGTGGCGGCCGCCTCGCCGCCGCCCGAGTATGTGCGGCGGGAGGAGATCCCAGCCGGTCGCTTGGAACAGGAGGCGGCCATTTTCCGTGCCCAGGTCAAGGACAAACCGCCGCAGCTGGTCGAGCAGATCGTCAAGGGGAAGCTGGACAAATTTTGCGCTTCAATCTGCCTGATGGATCAGCCATTCATCAGGGACTCCGCCGTCACCGTCGGCGATATGGTCACGCAGACCATCGCCAAGCTCGGCGAGAACATCACCGTTCGGCGCTTCACACGCTACCAATTGGGCGCGTCGGGATAGCCCTGCCGCGCGCGTCGAAGCCGCCATGCCGACCCCCTACCACCGCGTCATGCTGAAGCTGAGCGGCGAGGTGTTGGCCGGGCCGGCCGGCCAGGGGCTGGACCCCGAGGTGTTCAGGACGGTCGCCACCGAGATCAAGGAGGTCGTCGATCTGGGGGTGGAGATGGCCCTCGTCATCGGCGGCGGAAACATTTTCCGCGGCACCACGGCCAGCGCCATGGGCATGGAACGGGCGTCCGCCGACTACATGGGCATGCTGGCGACGATCCTCAACGGCATGGCGATGCAGAATTTTCTGGAACAGCTTGGCGTGGTCACCCGGCTGCAAAGCGCCATTGAGATGCGCCAGCTGGCCGAAAGCTACATCCGGCGCCGCGCGATCCGGCACCTGGAGAAGAAGCGCGTGGTCATCTTCGCCGGTGGCACCGGCAACCCCTATTTCTCCACCGACACGGCCGCGGCGCTGCGGGCCACGGAGATCGGCGCGCAGGTCATCCTGAAGGGCACCAAGGTGGACGGCGTCTTCGAGCGCGACCCGATCAAGTTCCCCGGCTCAAAGAAATTCGACCGGCTGACCTACCACAATGTGATCGAGAAAAATCTCAGGGTCATGGACGCGACGGCGGTCACCCTCTGCATGGACCACCAAATGCCGATCATCGTCTTCAACGTGAAGGAAAAAGGCAACATCCGGCGCGTCGTGTTGGGCGAGCCGCTGGGCACGGTCGTGGACGGAGGCGGGACATGAGCGCCCCGGCCGTCCAGCAGGCACGGACCAAGATGGATCAGGCCATTGCCCACTTCGTCCAGCAGCTCGGCGGTGTGCGGACCGGCCGGGCCTCCGTCACCCTGCTCGACGGCATCACGGTCGACTACTACGGCACACCAAGGCCGCTCAAACAGGTGGCGTCGCTGTCGGCGCCGGATAGCCGCCAATTGACGATTCAGCCCTGGGAGCCGGGGTTGATTCCGGCAATCGAGAAGGCGCTGTTGAGCTCCTCGCTGGGACTGACGCCCGGCAACGATGGGACGGTCATCCGCCTGTCGTTGCCGCCGTTGACCGAGGAGCGGAGAAAGGAGCTGGTCAAGGTCGTCCGCAAGATGGGCGAGGACGCGAAAGTGATCATCCGGAATGTGCGGCGTGACGCCAATGACGGGCTTAAACAGACGAAGGACGCGCCGCTGTCCGAGGATGCCGTGCGCGCCGCCCAGCAAGAGATCCAGAAGTTGACCGATCAGGCCTCGGTCAAAATTGATGACGCCGTCAAGAAGAAGGAAAAAGAGATCCTCGAATTCTGACGCCGGCCCGGCGCGGCGTCAGCGTCCGGCCCGGTCCCGCTCCACGACTCCCTCCCGCACATCCGCCGGTCGCGTCCCGATGCCGGCGATGGCGACGGCGCCCACCGCCGAAATCCGGATCGATCTGGGCGCGCTCCGCCGCAACGCCGCCGCGCTGGCGGCGTTGATCGACCCCTCGTGTGAGCTGCTCGCGGTGGTCAAAGCCGACGGCTACGGTCACGGCATGGTGCCGGTCGCCCGGGCTGCGCTGGCCGGCGGCGCCACGCGGCTCGGCGTCAGCACGGTGGCGGAGGGAACGGCGCTTCGTTCGGCCGGTCTGGCCTCTCCCGTTCTCGTCATGGGCGTCATGGATGAATCGGAGGCGCCCGAGGCGGTTGCGCATCGGTTGACGCCGGTTATCTGCCGGGAGGGCCAGCTCGACGCGTTGATCGCGGCGGCGCGAGATTCATCGACGCATTCAATTGCGGTCCATCTCAAGGTCGATACCGGCATGGGTCGACTCGGCCTCCTGCCGGACGAATTGCTTCCCGTGCTCCAACGGGCTTGGCGCGAGCCGGCGCTTCGGGTCGAAGGGATCATGACCCATTTCGCCGAATCGGACGCGGCCAACTCGGCCTTCACAACGGAGCAGCTCGGTCGGTTCCGCGCCCTGCTCGATCAAATCGGGACGAGGTCCCGAGTGGGCCGGCCGGACCGCCCGCCCCTCATCGCCCACGCGGCCAACAGCGCCGCGCTGTTGACCCGGCCCGAGAGCCGGCTACAAATGGTCCGGGCGGGGCTGGCGCTCTACGGACTGTTCCCTTCGCCGTCGTGCCGTGGGGTGACCGATCTGGAGCCGGTCATGAGCTGGACGACCCGGATCGCGCATCTGCGGAAGCTGCCGGCCGGCCGGTCGTTGGGCTACGGCCGCACCTTCACCACCTCGCGGCCGAGTCTGATCGGCCTGCTGCCCGTCGGTTACGCCGCCGGCTATCCCCGTCTGCTGTCGAATCGCGCGGCCTGCCTGCACCAGGGCGGCCGGGTGCCCGTCGTGGGACGGATCTCAATGGATTTGACGATGATCGATCTGACCGATCACCCCTCCGCCGGAATCGGCGACGAGGTGATCCTGCTGGGTCCGCAGGGGCGCGATCGAATCACGGCCGAGGAACTGGCCGCCTGGGCGGAGACGATTCCCTATGAGATCGTCTGCGGCGCGGGCAGCCGGACGCCACGCCGCCATCTGCTCCCTTCCTCGCCCTCCCGTTCCGGACGAATTGGCTGACCGATGCGGACGGCTGGGCTGCGCATTGGTCTGTTGGCGGCCGGAACCGCCGGAGTCCTGTGGCTGGGCCTCGCCTCACCGGGACGGGCTGACGTCGGCCTGGCTCCCCTGCTCAGCGTGGAAGTGGCGGAACCGGGGCCCCGGACGTCGGTCGACGCGGCCGGGCCGCTTTTTTTTTACGATCATCAGCCGCCGCTCTTGCAATGGGGCGTCCGGCCGCTCTTCTCGCTTGTGAAAAATAACGCGTTGTCGACCCATGAATTCGATCTGCTCTTCCCGTTACTGACCGAGCGCGGCCGTCCCGAGGGCGTCGACGTTCAGCTGATCCAATTGATCCGGTGGTCGTCGACTCGCATCTCCGGCGGCTCCAGCATTGACTGGATGGTCTTCCCCTTGTTGGCCTATCAAGGCGCGCAGCCGAACCGGCCGCCGGGATTCGCGCTGTTTCCCCTCTACGGATTGCTGCACCAATTTCTGGGTCAGACCCGTCTGCAGTTCACGCTCTTCCCCCTCTGGCTGTCGCTGGAGCGGAATCAGGTCATCCGTCACCATGTGTTGTGGCCCTTCTTCGGCTGGGCCTCGGCGGCTTCGGTCACGGCGCCGCGCGTGCACGGCTGGCAAGTCTGGCCGTTCTATGGCGAGCTGATCCAGGAAGGCGTCATGGAAGAGCGGTTCGTGTTGTGGCCGATTTATTCCCATCTGCGGTTCGGGTTGAACAGTACCGAGCCGTTGGACGAGCTGAATGTACTGCCGTTCTACGCCAGCCGCCGATCGCCCGATGAACAATCGACCACGTGGCTCTGGCCGCTGTTCAGCCACACCGTCAAGCCCGCGACCCATTACTCCGAATGGGACCTGCCCTGGCCCGTGGTCCGGTTCGGCTCGGGGGATGACAAATCCCTCCGGCACGTCTTTCCCTTTTACCGGGACGAATGGCAAATTAAAACGGTCACCCTCTTCACCAAGAGCGAGCGGGTGCGGTCGACGTCGCGCCTCATCCTCTGGCCGCTCTACCACGCGATCAGCGACAACGGGCCGGACTGGTATCACACACGGACGGAGATCCTGCTCCTGATCTATTCCGACGTCAGGACCAAGCAGCCGAACGCGCCGGAAGCCCGCCGCATTGCTCTGTGGCCCCTCTTTACATATAATAAAACACCCGACGGCGCCGTCACGTTTCAGACGCTGGCGCCCATCGAGCCATTTTTGAGCACCGAACCGATCACGCGCAACTATTCGCCGCTCTGGAGCCTGGCGACCTTCCGCCACTCGCCGGAGGGTTCGGAGTTCTCGCTGCTGTGGGGGCTGATCCAGTGGCGTGACACGAAGGCCGTCCGTCAGCTGCGGCTGTTCGAGCTGCTGCCGCTCTGGTCGCAGAAATCCGTCTCCCCTCCTCCGTCGACCACGGAGGTCGCCCCCTCACCGGGGGGACCGGCCGGGACGGCTCCATGAACGGCTTGGTCGACGGCATCATCCGCGCGCTGCGCGCCACGGGAGGCGCGCTCTTTCTCCTCGCCGCCGCCGCATGGGAATGCCGGCTGGCGCCGCTCCACCTGCCGAAAATTCTCGTGCAGATGACCGAGATCGGCGCCGCCACCCTGCCGATCACCGTGATGATCTCGCTCTTCATCGGCGGTGTGCTGTCGCTGCAGACGGGCTCGACGCTCGCCAACTACGGCATCCAGGGCACGCTGGGCGGCATCGTCGGCGTGTCGATGGTCAAGGAGTTGGGGCCGGTCATGACCGCCATCCTGCTGACCGGCCGTGTCGGCTCGGCCATGGCGGCCGAGATCGGCGCCATGAGCGTCTACCAGGAAATCGACGCGCTGGTCACGATGAATATCTCGCCGGTCCGGTTTCTGGTCATGCCCCGGCTGCTCTCCACCGTCGTGGTGCTCCCGGTGCTGGTCATCTATTCCGACGTCATCGGCTGGATCGGCGGCGGGATCGTCTCCGCGGTAAACCACCGGATCAACATCCCCTTCCGGCTGTTCATGCGCAACCTGACCGACACGGTGGAGTTCAACGACGTCACGAACGGATTGATCAAGGCGATGGTTTTCGGGGTCATTATTGCCACCACCTGCTGCTACGTCGGTCTGCAGACGGCGGGCGGCCCGCGCGAGGTCGGCCAGTCGGTCACCAAGGCCGTCGTCGCTTCCTTCATCCTGATCCTGATCTTTGACTACGTGGTCACCCGCATCCTTTTCCTGTAGGCGCACGATGGGACTCTTTGGCTCACATCGCTCCGCTTCCGACCGGACCGCCGGCGCCCGCTACCACGAGTCGACGCCGGTCGGCATCGAAATCCGCGGCCTCCGGAAACAGTACGGTGGCAAACCGGTCCTCGACGGCGTGGAGCTGAGCGTCCCTCCCGGACAGACGCTCGTCATCATTGGCGGCAGCGGACAGGGCAAGAGTGTGCTGCTCCGCCACATCATCGGCCTCGCTGCACCGGACGATGGCACCATTCTCGTCGGCGGTCTGCCCAGCACCGATCCCGCCATGCGGGAGCGGTACCGCGTGGCGATGATCTTTCAATCGTCCGCACTCTTCAATTCGATGACGGTCGGGGAGAACGTCGGCCTGTGGCTGGTCGAGCACCGCGTGTTCCAGACCCGCCGGGAAGTCGACGCCGTCGTCGAAGAGCGTCTGGCCATGGTGGGACTGGAAGGCGCCACTGGTCTGATGCCCGCCGCGCTCAGCGGCGGAATGAAAAAGCGGGTGGCCATCGCCCGTGCGCTCGCGATGAATCCCGACCTGATCCTGTATGACGAACCGACCTCGGAGCTCGACCCGCTCGTCTCGGACACCATCAGCAAGGTCATCGTCGATCTGAAAACGCGTCTGCGGCTCACGTCGCTGGTCGTCAGCCACGATCTGCGGCTGGCCTTCGCCATCGCGGACCGGATCGCGATGATTCACGAGGGGCGGATCATCGCGGACGGCTCGCCCGACGCCATCCTCGCAAATCCCAACCCGATCCTGCAGCGGTTTATCGCCCGTCAGCATCCGGGCCGTCACAACGCGCGCGCCCAAGAGGATGTTTTGTAGTACAATCGCAAGAGCGAACGGGGCCCGGGCCCCGACGACGGCCTCACGGCTGCCGCCTGTCGGGCCCGGTGCGAATGGGAGGAGACGTGCACAACTCAGCGCAGGTCAAAGTCGGATTGTTCTTCATCCTCGGGGTCGCCACCCTGCTGGTGGTCTATGAACTGCTGGGCGGCCTCGATCTGCTCACGCCGGGGCTGTCCTATACCTCGACGTTTCACGCGGCCAACGGCCTGCGCATCGGCGACCCGGTGCGCCTTGCCGGCGTCGACGTCGGCACCGTTACCGGCCTGCGCGTGGTCGACAACGCCATCGAAGTCTCCATGCGCGTCAACCGCGACACGGTGATCAAGACCGATTCGGTCGCCACGATCAAGTTCACCAGCCTCCTGGGGGCGAACTTCATCGATGTGTCCTTCGGCTCCCCGACCGCCAAACCACTGCCGCCGGGCGGCCGGATCGCCAGCCGGGAGGGCACCGATCTGAACTCGCTGGTCGCCGAGGCCCAGGATCTGGCCACATCGCTCAACAAAAACCAGCAGAAATTTTTCACGGCGATCGACCAGGTGGTGGGCACGGAGAAGGGCGGTCTGAAGGAGACCATGACCAACCTCAACGGGTTGCTCGCCGACATCCGATCGGGCAAGGGGACGCTGGGCAAGCTGGCGACCGATGACAAGCTGTATGCTGAGTTGCAGGGCAGCTTTGAGCACCTGAACGTCATCTCCGAGAAAGTCGCGAAGGGCGAGGGCACGCTGGGCAAACTCGTCACCGACGACACGCTCTACACCAGACTGACGACGGCAACGGACAAACTGTCCGACATCGCGGACCGCGTCTCCTCAGGCCAGGGCACGCTCGGCAAGCTCGTCACCGATGATTCGCTCTTCGTGCAGACCAAGGAGCTCACCACCAATTTGAATTCGATCCTGAAGAAGGTCGAGAAGGGCGAGGGCACGCTCGGCAAGCTCGTCGCCGACGACACGCTGTACAATTCCGCCACGGACGCGATGCGCAAGCTGGGCAAGACCGCCGACACGGCGGAAGACCTGGCCCCGCTGACCACGGCCATCGCCCTCGGGTATTTGTTGTATTAGGAGCCGGTAATGAGCAACAAGGGGTCAGGGGCCAGTAGCCAGGGGCCAGGGAAGAATAAAGAGTCCGGAGGGCGGTTCCATCGCTTTCAATGTTTCCTTATTTTTCTCTTTCCTGGACCCTGGGCCCTGGACCCTTGACCCTATGTCTTCACCGGCCATCCGCGCGGAATTGATCAGCAAGTCCTACCACCATTACCAGGTTCTGCACGAGCTGTCATTCGAGCTGGAGGCCGGCACCTGTTATGCGCTCTTCGGCCCCAATGGGGCGGGCAAAACCACGCTCTTGAAAATTCTCGCCACCGTTCACCGCCCCTCCGGCGGCCGGTTGGCCATCATGGGGCGGGACGCCGTGGCCGACCGCGAGGCGGTCCGTCTCCAGCTCTTTTTGATCGCCCACGGCTCCCATTTGTACGACGAGCTCAATGCGGTGGAAAATCTGCGGTTCGCCCTGGGGCTGCGGGGGGCGAGTCCCGCCGACCGCGAGATCAAGCTCGCGCTTGACCGCGTCGGCATCGGCGCCTTCGCCGATTTGAAAACCCGTTATTTTTCCGCCGGCATGAAAAAGCGTCTGGCCGTCGCCAAGGCGCTGCTCGTCCGTCCACCGCTGCTGCTCATGGACGAGGCCTACGCCTCGCTGGATGAAAAAGGGATCGCCCTCGTCAACCAGGTGATCCGGGACGCGACACAGTCCGGCGCCGCCGTCTTCATGACCACGCACGACCGGGCCAAGGTCGCCGAGGTGGCCCACCGGGCCGGCGTCCTGCGCCAGGGCACACTGCAGGAACTGCCCCTCGAGGCGCTCACGACATCCGATGCGCTTTTTTAGCGCCATCGGCTGGATCGTCTGGAAGGACCTGCTCAGCGAGCTGCGCAGCCGCGAGAGCCTGTCCTCCATGCTGTTTTTTGCGCTGGCGGTGATTCTCATCTTCAGTTTCAGCTTCTCCACCGACGAGGAGGCCGTCAGGCAGTTGATCGCCGGGATCATGTGGGTCGCCTTCGGGTTTACGGCCATGATCGGCCTGGGCAAATCATTTGCGATCGAACTGCAACATGATTGTCTCGAGGCGCTGCAGATCAATCCCGTCCCCAAGGGGGCGATCTATCTGGGCAAACTGCTGGCCAACCTGCTCTTCATTGTCAGCGTGGAGCTGTTGCTGCTGCCCCTGTTCGTCATCTTTTTCAATCTCGATATCCTTGCAAAGCTTCCCGTGCTTCTGGTTATAATGGTGAGCGGCACGCTGGGGCTCTCCGCGCTCGGCACGCTTTTCTCGGCCCTGACGGTGCAGATCCGGGCGCGGGAAGTGATGCTGCCGATCCTGCTGCTCCCGATGGCGGTGCCGGTGTTTATCGGCGCGGTGGA
>DATJYI010000096.1:0-2319 GCA_035499635.1 Nitrospiria bacterium
GATTTGATGTTTTTGCGGAAGACGACCGTATGCTCGCCAGGGGCCTCCTGCGTGTTGACCTGGATGATGGCGGTTGACAGGAGGAAATAAATCATCTGGAAGGCGCGGATCGACGGCAGCGTCGACGCGTAGACCAGCTGACGGATCGTCCGGGTGCCGTCGATCAACAACAGCAATTGCTGTTCGTCGGGCCGGACCGCCACCGTCTGGAACAGGTCGCGCGGCTCGGTGCTCATGTTGACCACGGTGTCAAGGGGCGGCAGCAACCGGCACAACCGGGAAAAATCGTTGATCCGCCGGATGCCCTCATAGATGAGGGCGCCGGAGCTCATCCGGAGGGTGATGACCTCATCACCGGGCTTCGTCTGCGTGACGAAGCGATAGTTGCCGTCGAGCCAGGTGAAGAGGCTGAAGATGATCTCCTTGACCTGCACGCTGACGGCCTGGAACAACTCCTTGGGCGTCAGAATGCCCTGTTCGACCAGGATCGTCCCCTGCTGCTTCTTCGTCTCCTTCATCAGGCGGACGGACTCTTCATACTGGGCGAACGTGATCTGGCCCCATTTCAGCAGCATTTCGCCCAGGCGCTCGTCTTCATACCGGGACGAGGCAAAAATGATGTCGCCGTGCTTGAAATAGATCAGCTTGGTCTGATCGTTGCGGGTAACGGTCAGCGCGCCCGTGGCCTGTGCGTGCTGCAGAGCGCGCAACAGTTTGGGCAGCGGAGTCTCGCTCAGACGGCCGACTGATGGAACGGCAAGCGTCACCGAACCCCCTCGGATGTCGCAGCCGACGATGTCGGCCTTACGTCTCAGTGTACCATGCCGACTCCAATGGCGCCAGGCGCGGCACCGCGGCCGGACTCAGACCCGGATGGGCTTCCGCCAGAGGATCAGCAGGGGACTGGCCACAAAAATGGACGAGTAGGTCCCGATGACGACGCCCAGCAGCATGGCGAGGGAAAAATCGTGCAGCACCTCGCCGCCCCACCAGAAGAGCGCCGCCACCGCCAGCACCATGCACAGGGAGACCACAACCGTCCGGGAGAGGACCTTGTTGATGCTCGCGTTGATGACCTCCGTGATCGACTCCTGACGGCGGTGGCGCAGATTCTCCCGGATCCGATCGAAGACCACCACCTTGTCGGTCAGTGAGTAACCAGCCAGCGTCAGCAGCGCCGTGACGACCAGAATCGTGATCTCCTTGTCCAACAGATAGAGGATGCCCAGCACGGCCAGGACGTCGTGGATCGTCGCCGCGGCCGCCGCCACGCCGAACCGGAACTCGAAGCGCAATGCAATATAGATCATGATGCCGACCAGCGCGATCGTCGTCGCAAGCACGGCGTCATCGCGCAGATGCTGGCCGATGGTCGGCCCGATCTCGGTCGTGCTCTCCACGGTCAGGGTGTTGCCGGGAAACTGCTGCCGCAACAGCGACCCAATCCGTTCCGCGACCTTTTCTTCGATGCTCGTCTGCCGCTTGACCCGCACCAGGAGCGCGTTGCCCGTCTTCATCTCCTGCAGCTCCGCATCCCCGAAGCCGCCGCCGGCCAGGGCCGCGCGCGCGTCGGACAGCAACACCGGCTGCGCGAACCGCACCTGCAACGCCGTGCCGCCGGAGAAATCAATGCCCAGATTCGCGTGGCCCCGGGAGATCTGGACCAGCGCCACCACGCCGGAGAGCATCAAGAGTCCTGACAGGGCAAACGCGATGAAACGCTTCGACATGAAATCGATCTTGGTCTTGCCCAATAGTTCCAGCACGTCGTCAGTCCCTTGTGTGGTCCGCCGTCAAATGCTCAGCGTATCCAGTTTGCGCCGGCCGCTGATCCAGTCGAAGATCACGCGCGTGCCGACGATTGAAGTGAACAGATTGATCGCCACGCCGAGACTCAGCGTAACGGCGAACCCCTTGATCGGCCCGGTGCCCAGCATAAACAGCACCAGAGCCGTGATCAGCGTCGTCACGTGCGAGTCGATGATCGTGACGAACGCCTTGTCGTAGCCCGCGTCGATCGCGAGGCGCACCGGCCGCTGCTGCCGCAGCTCCTCACGGATGCGCTCGAAGATCAGAATATTGGAGTCGACCGCCATCCCGATCGTCAGGATGATGCCGGCCAAACCGGGCAGCGTCAGCGTTGCGCCGAACATCGCCAGCGCGCCGACCAGCAGGACTACATTGAACAGGAGCGCGACGTCGGCGATCAGGCCGGAGAGGCGGTAGTAGATCAACATGAACAGAAGCACGAGGCCAGCCCCCACCAGGGCGGCCTTGATCCCCGCCTCGATCGAATCGCGCCCCAGCGTTGGGCCGACG
>DATJYI010000097.1:0-5684 GCA_035499635.1 Nitrospiria bacterium
GACGGAGGGCCCGATGAATTGTCCGAAATGCCGTGGTCTGATGTACAGTGAGCGCGTGTCCGATTTTTCTCTCACGTTTTATTCCTGGAAATGCGTGAACTGCGGCGCGATGATCGACCAAACGATTTTGGCCAATCAGTATAAGCGCAAACGCCCATCTGTCGCCCGCCTGACATCCGCATTGGGTCACGGTAAAAAATCCTGATCAACACTCCACCGCCATCCGCACCGGGGGAAGGGTGCGCGGCAAGACGGATTCGTCCGCGGATCCGTTTCCGATCTGCATCGGCGTCCAATCAAGCTCGGCCTGTCGGCACATCGGCATCGGAATCATCTTGAACACCAGGAGGCCGCTGTGCGAACCGCCTGCGGCCACCGTCCCTCGTTGCAGCTGAAGCCGGTCCATTTTCTTCAGGAGCTGATCAAGACGGACGGCCCACCACCAATGAGCCAGCCACGCATTCCATGACCACGGTTGCCAGCGCAGCGCCTGTGCGCGCTGCGCCGCGTCCAGCGCGAGCCAGGGCGTGCCCGACTGATCGTAGATCACAGCTCCGGACGGATTGAGCGTCAACGCCGACGCGGAGTCGTTGCGGATCTGCACCCAGAGCGCGCTGAAGAACCGGGACAACAACGCGAGGTCATCCGGCTGCCAGTCTTCCGCTTCGGTGATCGGGCCGATGGTCATTCGCACGCCGGTGCTGATGTCCACCGTCGAGACGGCATCCGACGCCGGCCTCAGCAAGGGATGAGCGCCGCCGCATCCGAACAGCACGAGTCCGATCCACACACCGCACAGACCGGAGGGAACGCGCCGCCGTCCCTTCCACGCCACGTCCTCGCTCACATTCACTGAGCGCCGATTATACTGAAGCGGCGGGAGCGTGTCAAAAATATGTTACAGTACGGCCCGTCATGACACTGCGCATTGGAGCCGGAGACCAAAAAGGCCGGTTGCTGCGCGCGCCGAAGCGCGCGCCGACCCGTCCGTCTTCGGCCCGGCTGCGCGCGGCGCTGTTCAATATTCTCGGCGCCCGCATCCCGAACGCGACCTGGCTCGATCTGTACGCCGGCAGCGGGATCATCGGACTGGAAGCGCTCTGCCGTGGGGCGGCCTGGGCGACTCTTGTGGAGGCCGATGCCGAGGCCGGCCGGTGCATTCAGGCCAATATTCGCACGCTCGCCCTCCACACACGCGCACTCCTCTGGCGCGGCACCGTGCAGGACTTCCTGCGGCGGCCCGGCGGTCTGCCTCCAAGCGGCGCCGGGTTTGATCTCGTCTTTGCGGATCCGCCCTACGCGGCGAATCCGACCCTCCTGTCCATCGAGCAACTCTTGCTGTTGTGCCGTCAGAGTGGTAAGATAGCGCCCCACGCTTGGATCATGATCGAGCATGGCGTCAAGACCGCCATGCCGACGGAACATGCCGGCTGGCGTCGGCATCGCACCTACAGCTATGGGGACAGCGCGCTCACAGTGTATGACCCGTTTGGCACGCCCCCATGATGGGTGGCCTCGGCGTCGCCCGCCGTCTCGACGAAACTAATGCGACGAATTGGCGTCTATCCCGGCACGTTTGATCCCTTCACCAACGGTCATCTGGACCTGGTCATGAGGAGCCTCTCTTTGTTCGATCACGTCATCGTGGCCATCGCCCCGAATCTGGAGAAAGGCCCGCTCTTCTCCCCCAAGGAGCGGCAGGAGATGATCCAAGAGGCTCTTCAGACAAGAACGGACGTGACGGTTGAACTCTTCGACGGCCTGCTCGTCGAATTTGTGCGGGCCAAAGGCGCCCGGGCCATCATTCGTGGACTGCGCGCCGTTTCCGATTTCGAATATGAATTGCAGATCGCCCTGATGAACCGCAAGCTGGCTGATCAAATCGAAACGATCTTCCTGATGCCAAGCGAAGAATATACTTATCTGAGCTCGACCATCATCAAAACCGTCGCCAGCTTTCACGGCGCGATCGACGCCTTTGTTCCTCCCGGCGTCGCCCGACGCCTCGTGCAACGGTTCGGGTCCGGACGATGAGCGCCGGTCATTCGAGCCGGCCTGAGCGGCCGGCGGCCGATCGCCTGGCCCGCCGGGTCGCCCAGCTGCAGCCCTCGGCCACCCACGCCATCACGGCCAAAGCCAAGGCGCTGGAGGCCAAGGGAGTGCGCGTCATCGATTTCGGTGTCGGTGAACCGGACTTCGACACGCCGCCGTCAGTCAAAGAAGCGGGCATCACGGCCATTCGCGAGGGCTGGACCAAATACACCCCGCCGGCCGGACTGGACGAACTGAAACAGGCGGTCATCGAAAAACTCAAACGAGACCAGGGGCTGGCCTATCTTCCGAATCAGATCCTGATATCCTGCGGCGCCAAACACAGCCTCTATAACATCGCCCAGGCGCTCTTCGACGACGGCGACGAGGTGGTGATTCCCGCGCCCTACTGGGTTTCCTACCCCGAGCAGGTGCGACTGCAGGGGGCAACTCCCGTTATCCTGCCGACGGAGGAATCCGACGGGTTCTGTCCCTCCCCCGCCGCGCTCGCGCGCGTGCTCACGCCCCGCACGAAAGCGATCATCCTCAACAGTCCGAGCAATCCCACCGGCGCCGTCTATCCCCGAGCGTTGCTGGACGAATTGGGGCGCGTGCTGCTGGATCATCACTGCGTCATCATTTCGGATGAGATCTATGAGTATTTCGTATACGACGGCGCGGTCCACTGGTGCCTGGCCGGACTGCGGCCTGAACTCGCCAACCGCACCATCGTCGTCAACGGCGTGTCCAAGTCCTACGCCATGACCGGCTGGCGGATCGGCTATGCGGCCGGTCCGGCGCCGATCATTCAGGCCATGAGCGCCATCCAAAGCCAAAGCACGTCCAATCCGGCCTCCATTTCCCAGAAGGCCGCGGTCGCGGCGTTACGGTCAGACGGGTCGTTTGTGACCGAAATGGTCTCGGCCTTCGATCAACGCCGCCGCGTCATGGCCGAGGGCCTCCGGCGGATCGACGGCGTGTCGTGTCTGCTGCCGAACGGCGGCTTCTATCTCTTTCCCCGCGTCACCGCGTTGTTCGGCCGGAAGACCCCGGCGGGGCAGCCGATCCAGACGTCGTCCGAGCTGGCCGCCTACCTGCTGGAGGCGGCCCATGTGGCGGTCGTCCCAGGCGCCGCGTTCGGCGCCGAGGGCTTTCTCCGCTTCTCCTACGCCCTGCCGATCGAGCACATCCAGACGGGCCTCGCGCAGCTGCGCGACGCGATCGGCGCGCTGCGCTGAATTGTAATCCGCTCGTGTTGTGCGCTCGCTCATCCACCATAGGCGGACAATGTCTGCGGCGCCGGTCCCCTTCATTATTGATTGTGGGGATCCGTTCGGTGCAGAGCGCTATTGTAAATGAATTCCTCAATCGCTTGGCTTTTGGGTTGGCATCGTTCCCACGCCCCAGGCCCCACCGCATACGGTTTGCAAACAACGCTCGCTGACAAGCGGACACCCCGGCATATCCGTCGGTGTCTGCTCAGCGAGCAACGCGAGCGTGAGGGAGCGGCTCCACCGGATGTATCAGGTGCTTGGACCGAGAATCGAACGTGACCTCTCACGTTCGTTCGAGGTAAAGGGGGCGACGCGAGCCCCTGCGATGAATCCTCGGCCCATTCGAGTCAGGGGGGAGATGCTCTTCTCACCCCTGACGATCCCCCATCGCCCAGACACGATTCACTCATAACTCGCATGTCAGATCAATGCTCGGCCCCCGGCCTTCGTCTCAATTCTGTTCGGCGAGCTTCAAGTCCGGTTGGGAAGGACGTCTCCCTCCTGGCTCCATCACCCATACGCACCACACACGCGCTGTGTTACAATAGTTACATGCCGCTCTATGAATATCGGTGCCGCCAGTGCGGCCACCAATTCGAGCTGATTCAGAAGTTCAGCGATCCGCCGCCGGACCGCTGCGAACGCTGCGGCGGCGCCGTGGAAAAACTGCTCTCACCACCCGGTCTTCAGTTCAAAGGCAGCGGCTGGTACATCACCGATTACGCCCGCAAGGAAAAAGAGGCGAAGCCAAAGAAAGAGGCGGCCGTCGCCGCGCCCACCGACACAACCGCTGCACCGGCTTCCGGATCAAACGCCGCCGACTCGAAAGGCGCGAAGAAATCGGGCGGTTCATCACCACCCCCCGCCGCGCCGGCCACGCCGAAGTCATAACCCGGCCGCATCCGGCGGCTGGACGAGTGCGCACACCTCCAGCAATTGATCATCCGGTATCCGCCCCCGTCTCACCAGCCGGGGCGGATCCACAGTGACGTCCAGCACGGTCGACGGCAAACCGCCCGGCGTCGCCCCCCCGTCAAGAATCAGATCGATCTCATCGCGAAACACCGCTTCAACCACCGGCGCGGCGGTCGCCGGCTGCGCCCCGGAACGGTTGGCGCTGGTCGCGGTGATCGGGCCGGCAACGGCCGCGAGCAACACCGGCAGCGGGAGGCCCGGCTGACGCACGCCCAACCGCCCCGTTCCGCCCGTCAGCTGCATCGGAATGTTGGCGCGCGCCGCCATGACGAGCGTCAACGGACCCGGCCAGAATCGCGCCATCAATCGTTCCGCGAGCAGGGGAATGGTCTCGATGACCTGTGCCACCTGGTGGCGGTCGGCCACCACCACGGGCGCCGGCTGATCCGCGGGACGTCGTTTCACCGCGAACAGCCGTGCGACGGCCTCGGCGGATGTCGCCATCACGCCCAGGCCGTAGAACGATTCGGTGGGAAAGGCGATGAGGCCGTTGCGCGCCAGGCACCGTCCGGCTTCGTCCAGCGCGCCGCGGTCGGGATGACAGGGATCAACAACCAGAGACCGTGCCACCCGTCACGGACCTTCAGGTTGACCGTTTGCGACCCGCACGAACGGCGCGGTCCTGTTCGACGACGTGCTCGGCCAGCGATCGTTTGAACCGGCGGAGCCGGCGGGCCACCGCCGCGTCCTCGAGCGCGAGGCACTGCGCGGCAAAAACCGCGGCATTTTTCGCCCCGGCTTTGCCGATCGCCATGCAGGCCACCGGCACCCCGCCGGGCATCTGAACGATTGACAAGAGCGAGTCCATGCCTTTCAAGGTGGAGGAATCGATCGGCACGCCGATGACCGGCAGGGTCGTCTCCGCCGCAATCACGCCGGGCAGATGCGCCGCGCCCCCCGCGGCCGCGATGAACAATTTTCCCCCACGCGCTTCGGCCGTTCGCACCTGCCGTCTGGTGCGCTCCGGCGAGCGGTGCGCGGAGGCAATCACCAGTTCACAGGGAATGCCGAACGACCGCAATCCGGTGAGGGTTTCCTCCATCACGGTCAGATCGGATTGACTGCCCAATACAATGGTGACCAGCGCCTGTCGTCGTGATTTCACCCATGCCTCCTGTGTCCGTCCGTTTATCGAATTCGGGGGGAGACGTTATCTCCCCCCGAAGCCCGTTCACTAAAGTCAGGGGGAGACGCTATCTCCCCCTGACGACCCCCATTGATTGTTTGACCCGTAATGGTTGCAACGCCTGTGCGCTGAGGAGGCGGTGCAGCGCAGGTATATTATGATGATGGGCCAGGCTGCGGCACAGCTCCACAGTTGATGATCATCGACCCGCAGCCTGTACCGCGCGCGCCCCGATGTCCCTCCGATACCGTTTCCCCTCAAACTCCACCAATTCAACC
>DATJYI010000098.1:0-5764 GCA_035499635.1 Nitrospiria bacterium
CGTCGTTCGGCAAGCTGCAGGCGGACAGCCTTGCCTTGATCGATCAGGCGCTCGATCGGGTCCGCAATCTGTCATCCGACCTGCATCCGACGGTCCTGGATGACCTCGGGCTGGCGGCCGCGCTGCGCTGGATGCTCGACCGGCGGGCCCGGGAAGCCGGATTCACAACGCGGTGCGTCGCCCGCGGCATGGACGAGCGGTTGCCGCCGGAAATCGAAAGCACCGCCTTTCGTATCGCCCAGGAGGCCCTGACCAACGTGGTCAGGCACGCCAACGCCCGGAACGTCCGGGTGGAGCTCTCAAGGCGGAAGAATGTCGTGAAGCTGCTGATCGTAGATGACGGCATCGGTTTTGATCCCGAGGCGGCGCGAGCCGAGGCGTTGCGGGGGAAAAGCCTCGGACTGGTCGGAATGGAGGAGCGGGCCTCGCTGGTGAATGGGCGGATGGTCGTGCGGTCGGCGCCAGGCAAGGGGACGGAGCTGAAGCTTGAGATCCCGCTGCCGGTACCCGAACTCCACCCATCCACCCGCGAGCGGTCGCGATCCTCATGAGCCCCATCCGCGTCCTGGTGGCGGATGATCACGAGCTGGTCCGTGCCGGTTTTCGCTCCCTCCTGCAGGCGATCGACGGCGTGGAGGTGGTGGCCGAGGCGGACGACGGGCTGCGCGCGGTCGAGCTGGTGCGGACGCACAGGCCGAATCTCGTCCTGATGGACATCGCGATGCGCGGATTGAACGGACTGGAGGCGACGTCGCGCATTGCCAGGGAGTTTCCTCAGGTGCGTGTCATCATCCTGTCGATGCACAAAGCGGAGGAGTATGTGCTCCAGGCGCTGCGCAACGGGGCGTCGGGTTATCTGTTGAAGAACGCGACCCCCGCCGAGCTCGAGCTGGCTGTTCGGACTGTCTCCCGCGGAGACACCTACCTGACGCCGGCCATCTCGCGGCAGGTGATCGATGGGTACGTGCGGCGTCTTACCCCGGGCGAGACGTCGGCGGATCTATTGACGCCGCGCCAGCGTGAAATTCTTCAATTGATCGCCGAGGGGCTGACCACCAAGGCGATCGCCGACCGGCTGCACGTGAGCGTCAAAACGGTCGAGACCCACCGCAGTCAACTCATGAAGCGGTTGAATATCCGCGATGTGGCGGGTCTGGTCCGGTACGCCATCCGCATCGGCCTGATTCAGGCCCAGTAACGCCGGCGCGGGAGGGCTCGCCAATGGAGCCGCCGTCGAGAGCATCCTGCCGCTCAGGTATTTTCCCCGCCCATTTCAGGCCTTCCCCGATGGTCAACGACGCGTTTTTTCTGTAGGCTGTCATCAGAGCGGTGACCGCCGGTCCCAGCGGTCAACGACCGACGGACCTATACGAAGCAGCGGTTCGAGGAACAAAGACCAGACGCGACATGCCGGCGCCCGTGAAAATCCTGTTGGTGGACGATCATGCGGATTTCATGGAGACGCTCGCCTTTTATCTTGCCAAATTTCCGCAGGTCAAGGTCATGGCCAAAGCCGCCTCCGGCGAGGAAGCGCTCCGGCGGGTGAAGGCCAAGCCGCCCGATCTCGTCCTGCTGGATCTGATGATGCCGGGTTTGAACGGACTGGACACGGTCCGCCAGCTCAAGTCCCTGTCGAAGCCTCCCCGCGTGATCATCCTCACGTTGTTCAACAACGCCGAGTACGGCGCCAAGGCCTGTGAAACGGGCGCGGACGGCTTCCTGGGCAAGTCTGAAATCACCACCAAGCTGTTTCCTCTGATACATTCCCTTTTCCCGGAACAGGCCGCCTCCTGACCGTCGGCTTCGCGCTTGTCACGCCGGCCCTCGTCGTTCACCGTTCCGTCGCCTTCCGGTAGAGGGGCGTGTGGCCCGTCGACCCGCATTCGCGCCGGCGCGGTCCGGCCCGGCGATCGCAAGCGAGGGTTGACAGATGCAACTGAGTTGCATATACTGCCGGCGTCATGAACGCTGGCGTCGATCTGCTTCAGCGCATCAAGAACAGTGGCGGCCGGATGACGCCGCTGAGAAAAGCCATGCTCGGCGAGCTGGCCGCGTCGGATCGCCTGCTGTCCGTCAATGCCATGATCGCGCGGCTCAGGGAGAAGGGGATGGCGCCGCACAAGACCTCCGTGTACCGTG
The DNA here is from genome assembly GCA_035499635.1 of Nitrospiria bacterium. Classification (GTDB taxonomy): domain Bacteria; phylum Nitrospirota; class Nitrospiria; order JACQCE01; family JACQCE01; genus JACQCE01. The sequence continues at coordinate 2,140 of DATJYI010000098.1, forward strand.
AAATCGCGTATTTCATTGAACGAGGACTTGTCCGTCGGATCACGCTGGGCGGCAGGGAGGACCGCTTCGAGCCAGCCCACACCCCGCACCATCATCATGCCATCTGTAACAACTGCGGGGACATCGCCCACATCGATCTGGAAGCCCATATTTCCAGGATGGAGCGCCAGTTGCGCCGCCGTCGGTTCCGGGTCAGCGCTCATCTGGTCGAATTCTTCGGCCTCTGCGGGGACTGCCGGTGAAGACGACCGGTCGCTCGCTCGTCACGCTGGGGTTCGTGCTCTATCTATTGTGTTTTTCCTCGTTCGCCCTTTATCACGTCTACGCTGAAAACGAGCTGGTCGACACCCACGGCTGCCAGATCGGCGAGTGGGTGCTGCACGCCCAGAACACCGTTATCGCTGTCGTACTGGTGTCTATCATCCTCGCCCCCCTGCTGTATTTCACGCCCGTGGCGCCGCGCGTGCGCCCCGCGCCGCGTCATGCCGTGGTCTGGCTGCGCGGCCCTCCCCATAGCGCCCTCCTGTAAGTCCAGTCTCCTACGATTTCACATTTTGACGTGACCGCCGCGGCGCGTTGGCACCGCGCCATGGCGGCGGAGTGGCCCATGCGGATGATCCTGTTCGTTCTGTTGTTGCTTTGCGTCTTCGGCTGGAACGGTCCGGCCGGGGCGGAGGAACAATCAATACCCAACAGTCCCACCCCCGAGACGGAACACCTGCCGGTGGGAGAACTGCGCGGAATGATCTCAGACAGCTTCGGCAAACCGCTCGCGAGCGCGGCGGTGCGGCTGGAAACGGCGGAGGGAATGGTGGTCGGCCAGACGACAAGTCAGGACGACGGCCGGTTCACGTTTCAACACATTGCGCCGGGCACCTACGCCCTGATCGCCGAGAAGAAGGGGTTCGAATCCGGCACGGCCATCGTGACCTTGACGGCCGAAGCCGGGGCTGAGACGACCTTGACACTGGCGGCCGGCAAAGCGGAGGAGTTGAAAATCATCGCGAAGCGGTTGAATCAAGCCCGCAACGGCTTGTTGCCGGAGACGGGGAGCAGCGTCTATCGGTTCGATCAGCGGGATATCACGGCCCTGCCCCAGGGGACGCAGACGCCGGTCAATCAAGTGCTGCTGCAGGCGCCGGGGGTGGCGCAGGATTCCTATGGCCAGGTGCATGTGCGCGGCGAGCATGCCAACCTCGAATACCGGCTCAACGGCATCTTCCTGCCGGAAGGGATCACCGGCTTCGGCCAGGCGCTGGATACCCGCTTTTTCGACCATGTCAATCTTCTGACCGGAGCGCTCCCCGCGCAGTACGGCTACTATACCGCCGGTGTGGTGGACATCCACACCAAGGAAGGCTCGTTCGCCAACGGGGGGCGCGTGGACGTGTACGGAGGCAGCTATCACCATATTGAGCCCAGCGCGGAGTACGGCGGTTCTGTCGGCGCCTTCAGTTATTATGTGACGGCGTCCTATTTGCAAAACGACTTCGGCGTCGAATCGCCCACGCCGGATCATAACCCGCTCCATGACCAGACGCAGCAGGGCAAGGCGTTCGGCTATTTCTCCTATCTATTGAATCCCACCCTGCGGCTGAGCCTCATCGCGGGGGACGTCGAGGGCACGTTTGAAATCCCGAATAATCCGGGGCAGCCCCCCGTGTACAACCTTGCCGGCGTCTGCACGGTGCCGTCGCCGCCCGGTCCCTGTAGCGTCAGTTCGGCGAAGCTGGATGAGAATCAACGCGAGGCGAATCGCTACGGGATCCTGGCGGTGCAGGGATCGGCGGGCTCGCAAATCGATTATCAGCTTGCCTTCTTCACCCGCTATTCCAAAGTGGTCTTCACGCCGGATTGGACCGGGGATCTGGTCTTCAACGGCGTGGCCTCGAACGTGGGCCGGATCAGCTTTGCGAACGGCCTGCAGGGCGACGGCAGCGACCGGGTGAGCGACACACATACGGTCCGCACGGGATTCTTCGTGAGCATGGAACGGGCCACCAGCAACTCGACCTCGTCGGTCTATTCCACGCTCGGCTGCGACCCGACGACGGCGGACTGTCCGACGGAATCCATCGTGGACAACCACGCCACCCGGGCTTGGTTGTATAGTGTCTACCTTCAGGACGAATGGCGGCCGTTTGAGAAATTGACCGTCAACTACGGCATCCGCGCGGATCTGATGCAGGCCTATGTCGACGGCAGCCAGGTCAGCCCCCGCGTGGGCGTCGTCTACCAGGCCACGCCGACAACCAGGCTGCACGCCGCCTATGCGCGTTATTTCACGCCGCCCCCCACCGAGCTGGTTGCGCCGTCGGATTTGGCGTTGTTTCAGGACACCAGCAACGCGGCCACCTGTCCGACCAGCGGGCCGTGCAACTCCACCGTCAAGCCAGAACGGTCGAATTATTTTGATCTCGGCGTCACGCATCAGGTGACGCCCTCGCTGAGCCTGGGGCTGGACGGCTACTACAAACTCGCGCAGGATTTGCTGGATGAGGGGTTTTTCGGCGCCTCGTTGATTCCCACCGTGTTCAATTACCGGAACGGAGAAGTCTACGGCGTGGAGTTTACCGGCGCCTACACACGCGGCAATCTGTCCACCTATTTGAACACGGCCTACTCGAAGGCCATGGGTAAAGAGATTGTCTCCAGTCAATACAACTTTGAGCAGGATGAGCTGGACTATATCGCCACCCACTATGTGCATCTCGACCACGATCAGACGGTCACTGCGTCGAGCGGGGCAGCCTATCGCTGGGGGGCGACGACGTACAGCCTCGATGCCCTATACGGCAGCGGCCTGCGCCGCGGCTTCGCCAACACCCGCACGGTGCCCTACAATCTTCAGTTCAATCTTGGCGTGACCCATCGGGTCACCATCCCCCACGTGGGTGAGCTGGAAGGGCGGCTGGTGGTGCTGAATCTGTTCGATTCGGTCAACGAGCTGCGCGACGGCACCGGCATTGGCGTGGGCGCGCCGCAATACGCCACGAGGCGGGCCGTCTATGGAGGCGTCAATCTGGCGTTTTAACCGCCGGAGCGGCGACGTACCGATGACGTCCGTTCAACCGGTGAGCGCGTGGAGCGGCATGACGCCGAGTCACCTCGATGCTCGCGCGCTGCTGGCCTCGCTCCTGTTGCATGCGGCTATCGGGACAGTGCTGGTCATAATTTCTACCGGAATTGTGCTGCCTCCGGCGGCGGAGCCGCCGCCGCTGACGGTGACGCTGCTTGCTCCTGAACAGCCGCCCGCTCCTGCCGTGCCCGTCCAGCCCTCACCGGTCAAGCCGTCACCGGCAAACACGTCGCCGGTGCACCCTCACGAAGCGCCGCCGGAGCTTCACCCGATGGAGCCGGCGACACCGGCCCCGCCGGCGATGCCGCAACCGGAGCGGCGCGAGCCCGAAGCGCAGCCAGCTGCGCCCGAGGTGCCTTCTTCGGCTCTGGCGCCCACGATGCCCTCACCGAATCCACTACCCGGAGCGGTTCAGGGAGCCCGGGCCATCTATCAACCGACGCCGGTCATTCCGGATGACCTTCGGGAGGAAGCATTGAACGCCTCCGCCGTGGCGCGCTTTCACATCGGTGCGGATGGCACCGCCACCGTGGAGTTGGTGACGGC